>DATCIL010000204.1:0-1172 GCA_036507795.1 Anaerolineales bacterium
GCCCAGGTGAGCGGAGCGGCAATTGCAGACCAAAACAAGGAAATCAAGGCGGTCACCTATCACGATCTTAAGATTCAGGAGGGTCCCCGAGGTCTGGAAGCAAAAATCGTTTTTGACGTTTAGAGAGAGCAGGAGACCCCGTATTCGCTGAGAACCGGGGTACAACAGATATTCAGGGAGGAGTAGCCATGGTCAGACTGCAGGATATGAAAAAAATAAACGAATTCGAGTGGGAGATTCCTAAAGATTTCCGCCAGGATATGCGTGTGCCGGTGCGAGTGTTCGCCACCAAACAACTGCTCGAAGCCATCATGGAGGACAAATCGCTGGAGCAAGCAGTTAATGCGGCGACCCTTCCAGGCTTGGTGGGCAGGGTCGTCGTGATGCCCGATATGCACCAGGGATACGGTTTTCCAATTGGAGGGGTAGCGGCCACCCGGCTGCCGGATGGCGTTATCTCCCCCGGCGCGATTGGTTATGATATCAATTGTGGTGTCCGATTACTGGGATCCCAGATCGAGTACGAAGAAGCGCAGCCCTATTTGGAGGACCTGGCTTCAGCGCTGGATAACTACTGCCCCAGCGGCGTGGGGACCAAAGGACACCTGCGCCTGAGCGAAAAGGAGCTAGAACAGGTTTGCCGGGAGGGCGCTCAGTGGGCGCTCAAACAGGGTTATGCTACCGAAAACGATGTACGGCGCACGGAAGAAAGCGGCTCTATCGCCGGCGCCGATCCCAATAAAGTGAGCAAGCGCGCCAAGGATCGCGGCCGGCCTCAAGTTGGAACCTTGGGCGCCGGAAATCATTTTATCGAGGTCGACCGGGTAGATCAGATATTCGATCGCCAGGCTGCACAGGCCATGGGTCTTCAGGAAGACAGGCTGGTATTGTTGATCCACTCCGGATCGCGCGGCTTTGGGCACCAGGTCTGTACAGATTACGTTAAGGATTTCCAGAGCGCAGTGCACAGGTACGGCATCCAGCTACCCGACAGGGAACTGGTGTGCGCGCCTTTGGACACGCCAGAAGGGCAGGATTATCTGGCCGCCATGCGCTGCGCGGCGAATTATGCTTTTGCCAACCGCCAGATTCTGGCTCATTTCGCGCGCAAAGCTTTCGAGGAAGCGCTGGCGGGCAAAGTGCGCAACTGGCACCTGCACCAGGTATACGAC
>DATCIL010000205.1:0-1695 GCA_036507795.1 Anaerolineales bacterium
AGAACAGGCCGGCTGTAAATAACTTGAACCAGCTCTCACCCTCCCGTTCTGCCCGGACTGCGTACACAATCTCATACCCCTCGCGCCATTTTTCAATCAGATCATGAATCACTTCGGGAGGGTCCTGCAGATCCGAATCGATGATGATCACAGCCTCCGCCCGGCTGTAGTCAAGACCGGCGGTCACCGCGATTTGATGTCCGAAATTACGGGCGAAAATTACCGGGCGAACGTGCTCGTCCTGCATGGCAATTTCGCGGATCAGTTCGCTCGATCCATCCGTGGAACCATCGTCAACCAGGATGAATTCCCAGGTTTCGCCGGTGGATTCCATCACCTCGCTTACGCGGCGATACAATTCAGGAAGATTAGCAGATTCGTTATAAATCGGTGCAATAATCGAATAAGTTTTAGAAACCATACAAGTTAGCTGTCTACCGCCCGGTACAGAGGAAAGCTTTTACTCATTTTCCGGACCATTTTCTTTTTCAAGATACTTCTTTACCGTTTCAATAGCGGTTCGTGTCATTCTTATGGCTTGCTCTGCATCCTGCTCGTTATAAAACTCAGCCGGAATAACGTCTTCAATGGCGTTAGGATAGCGCGCCTCCACATAATAGAAATCCAGCAACTTTACCCGTTCCCTCAAATCGTAAAATTCAGGCTCGTACTTTGCTGCCAATTCACACAGCTTGAATATCGAGTGCGTGAAAATCAGTTCTTCTCCTCTAAAAAACAGGAATGCTTTCAAAGCCTTCTCGGCTGTTTGCTGGCTCAGGAAACAACATGTGTCATACTTGCCAAACTTCTTCACCTGGGAAAGCAGGTCGAAATCGGAAAGCGCCTGGCGCCACCAGCGATCAGCTTCACGCTTAAGATCTTTCATAAAGAACTCTTCCTTCTTTGAGAATATTTCTGACAAACGGCCTTTGACGCATCATCTCGAAGGATGCCCGGTTATAAGCTAAGACATCGATCGCTTCCCTGGCCTGCAGATTCTCGTAAACCCACTTCGTCAACTCACGAGAAGATCTTCCGTCACTAAACAGAACCACCAGGTCTATATCACTAAAGAGCGAAATCTGACCGCGTGCCAGGGAACCAAAAAGGATAACTTTAACAGCACCCAGGTCTTTCAATTGATCGACCAGGCGCTGGATTTCTGATTCCAGGCGTTCACGATCTTGTACAGTCGCTCGCATAGGTTTATTTTAACACTCGTTTGACAGACTCGAGGGTCGGTTCGATCACCGCCGCCTCACCCACCGCTTGCATGGCGGCGCGCACGTCTTTCAACCCGCTGCCGGTGTTCAGCACCAGCACCGGCTCTTCCGCAGCTAGATACCCCTCCTGAACGGCTCTGACCAGGCCCGCATAAGAGGTTGCTCCCGCCGGCTCCGCGAAGATGCCAACCCTACCCAGGTCAGCAACTGCAGCCAGGATTTCATCATCGCTTACGGTGATATAGGTCCCGCCTGTCTGGCTGGCCGCCCATACGGCGCGCACGCCGTCGCGCGGTAGATCCACTGAGATGCTATCGGCCAGAGTATTCGCCGAGACCGGCGTTACCTGCGGGATCGCATCTGCCTGGGGCAACGCCCGGAAGGCCCTGGCGATGGCGGCCGATCCTTCCGCCTGCACGCCTACCAGCCTCGGCATTTGCTCCAGCCAACCCAAAGCCAGCAAATCCTTAAA
>DATCIL010000206.1:0-1037 GCA_036507795.1 Anaerolineales bacterium
CCCCAAACCGAATCGCTTTCATCCGCTTGCTGACCCAAGCTCCCCCTAAAACCAAGCTCTTCATGATTACATTCAGATTCAAAGACAGCACCATGATCCACCACCAGGCCGCGTTCTCCCCAAAGTCTCCCGACGGCAACTTGCTTCCCGCCAGATCATCCTTCATCACTTTGTGCACCTCTTCACTCTTCCCACACCGCTCCTGCTGCCAAACAATCAGCCTCCCCCCCTCCCAGTCCATGTTCGTTACCATCCCAAAAATCTTGTACCTCTGGTGCCTCATCTCCAGCGTCTGAAAGGGCAATTTCCCCTGCTCTTCCACCCACGCTAGCTCTAGTTGTCGCAGCGCCTCCCGCGTCGCCAGATAGCGATACTCCAGACCATGCTTTCGGTGCCCGATCTTATTGGGAACAAAACAGACCTCCGCCCACTCGCGTCCAGTCTCCACCCGCTCCCCATTCTCTTCCCGGTAAATAGGCCGCCACTCCGACTGCGCCACCTGACCTACGGCCCTTTTAAACTCTTCGGTCACGTCGCAACTGATGGCAAACTCGATCCGTCCAAAACGGTCGTTTTCTCCTCTCTCGCAGTAACACAATAAATCATGCTGGTAGCCGGCCGTGTCGGATCTCAACCGAATCTTCTCCACCCCCTCTGGCAACTCTCCCAGCGCTTCCTTCAGTACCCGCAACTGCTCGTAGCCCGCAGGCACATTACCATCGCGAAATTCAGTATGTAACACCACCCCCTGCTCCGCCCAGTATGTGTTCAGCGGTTGGTACGCTTTGTAATGCTCATAGCAGTACAAAGCCCCGGCCTTATGGGTCTGCGCCAGGGTCGCATCCATATCCAGGGTCGCTGTCTTCTCACATCGCTTCGACTGCAGGAACGCTACTAAATCTTTATTGACATGGCTCCAGCCCGCTAAATGCCCATTGGGCCTCGGTATAAAGGCCCTCCCAACCTGCCTCTGTCTCTCCTCTCCCTCCTCATGAAACGCCGCCAAGTAGCGGAACACCGCCGAGGGTGACGGCACG
>DATCIL010000207.1:0-2154 GCA_036507795.1 Anaerolineales bacterium
TGCTAATGCTGCCGTGACCAAAATAGGCCACCAAGGAGCTGCCAGCATTAATCCGCTGGGTGATTTCGAGATTCGCGCCGATAGTCCCGGCCCCGGGGCTGATCAGCAACTTCTCAACGCCGTCCGGAAATCGATCCAGGAAGCCCTGGGCATCCCGCTCGAAGGTGCGTTCCTGCCCGTCTGCAACCGCCAGAATCGGCGCGTTCCAATCCGCATGGGCAGCAGTCTGCTCGTAATCAAGCAGCTTTTCCACCCATACCTGAACCTGCTGCGGCGTTTCTGCGGGGATCCGGCCCACGGCGATATCCGGCCAGGCATCGTCGTCCAGCTGGGCGAAGAGCACGTCGCTGGCTGTCTCACCGCCATATCTCGTATTGACCAGAAATGCCGGCAAACGATTTGCTTCATTGCTGCCAAGATAGCCCTTGGGGTCATAGGTCCAGTCTCCAGCCAGCAGCACGTAAGCCGGCGCGATTTTCCAATTATTTCTGGCATAGCGCAAGAAGTCTCGAACGGCATCCGGTCCCGGAATTCCACTATTAAACTGGTCATAGACGGCCTCAACAGGCACGGCGAGGGGCTTGTAGCCCTGGCTTTCCCGATGAGCGAGCAGGGGCTGCAGCGCTTCCAGCAAATCCCGGGGACCGATAGCAATATAATCCGCCTCCAGATCCGAATCGACCAGGTCTGGCGTCAGGACCGCATGTGAAAGCAAAACCGGCGTCAAATGGCCGGCTGGTCCTACGGCGATGTAGCGATGATTTCTTTGTCCTTCAAACTCAACGGCGTTGCTATCATTCTTCAAGTCATCAAGGCGTCGTGCCGATTCCGGAGCCGTGACGTCATAAACCTCAACTGGCCCGCTAAAACCTTCCAACTGGTGCTTTCCACCCAAACTGACAAATTCCAGGTAATCGCTTGCAGCTACCAGGCGCCGTGGATATTCCAGTGTAATTTGATCCAACAATACGATGTCTGCGGCAACGCCGGTATCCCCAGGGGATTCAAGCGTCAATTTGTTCATCCCGGCTTGCAGAATTCCTGATGGCGCTTCGACCTGGATCAATTTGGCTCCCTTGCCATCCCAGTATTCGTCGGCAACTTGTTGGTCGTTGATGGCTATACGCAAATGGTGATCGGGCGCCTGCGGCGCTTCGGTGCTCCCCCAAACGCTAATGGTAATCCGGCCTGAGCCTGGGACCAGCTCGTCCAACTCGATCTCAAACTTCTGGCTTGTTGGCGCTGGTAGAGACAGCCAGAACCACGGCTCCCGGTCTTCAACCTGGGGGGTGTAAATCGCATTCTCCTCAAGTCGCTGCACCGCCATGTAGGTATTTGAACCGTTGGAAACGCCTGCATCAGCACGGGAAAAGTCTATCGCGCTGGTCTCTGGTTCAGCGTCCCCTATTTCGCCGGCGGCGAATTGCCCCAATGACCGTTTATCGACCAGCCAATAGACATTTTGCGCGGTGTACCGGCTCTGCACGTCCTGAGCATAGAATCTGAGAGCGGCATCGCCGCCCTGCCCCTCGGTCCAAAATGGCTGGATTCGTTCTCGATACAGAAGCGCTATTTGATCAAAATCGACGTTCTCCACAGGCCAGCCGGCAGATTCGAGATCGCCAGCGTCGATTTGATAGATCCCTGCCGCAGAGACAAATACCTTCAAGGGCGGCCCCGGCGTCCGCTCTGCGCCAGGCGAGGGTGAAGTACAGGCAGCCAGGAGGAAAGATAGGAGTAGGGGAACGGATAACGCTTGCCTGAGAACCATCAAAGGCCGCTGCGATAGAGGAAGATATACAGCCAACCGCCCAGCAAGACCCACAGGAGCACAATCGAAGCCAGCAGGCCGATCCTCAGCGCGTCAGGCTGGCCGCCTGACCCACTTCCCTCTGAAGATTGGTCCGTTCCCGCCGGAAGGGGCGTGCGGGTTGGGCGCGCCGTCGCGGTAGGCGCCGGGTAGGTAAAGGTCACCTCCGGCAATGGAATCAGGGTCGCCGAGGCGGTCGGCGTGGCACTGGGCGTGTTTGTGCCGGTTGCCTGTATGGTTATAGTCGCTGAGGGAACCGGTGTGCCGGTGGGTACTCGCGTCGCAGCCAGAGTTAACGTGGGGGATGGCGTGATCGAGGCCGTTGGCGAGGGACCGGGAGTGTT
>DATCIL010000208.1:0-1114 GCA_036507795.1 Anaerolineales bacterium
GATATCCGGCTGGCCTGATGGTTTCTTGAAATATATGCAGATGGCAACATGGCCGAAACCATATGGGCGCCTGGAGCTACCAGATCCGGTTTCACAAACCCGTCGAGCGTGGGACCTGCGGCCGAGAAGGGTGTGAGGTAATCATCGTTCCAGTCCAATGGGGTGAAATTGTCTGTGAATGCGCCAACCGTGATGATATATGGGTTGTTTCCCGGGACGCCAATTGTCATCGGACCAGGTCCACTGTTCCCAGCGGCTGCCACCACAGTTATCCCCTCTGCCCAGGCGCGCATTACGGCTTGGTTAAAAGGATCGGCCCAATAGGGGGATTGGACCTGTGCGATCAAGGATAAGTTCATTACTCGAATATTGAATTCATCCTTGTGTTCGATCACCCATTCGATGCCTTGGATCACCTGCTCGTAGGTGCCGTACCCTTGTTCGTCGAGCACTCTAACAGCCGCCAGCTGCACGCCTGGGGAAACGCTGTTCCACTCCCCTGCGGAGCTCGACTGGCTATTTGCAATAATTCCTGCAACGTGGGTACCATGACCATTGGGGTCGTGAGGAGACGAACGACCATCAACCATGTCGACCCAACCAACCAGGCGGCTGTGAGGCCGACCGTCTGCGTCCTTGAAGAGACCTTGATGGTTAGCCAGTCCTGTATCGACCACTGCGACCGTAATTCCACTCCCGATATCGCCTTGACTCCAGGTAAAATCAGCACCAACCACTTCCGGATAGCCGGCATCGGGGACCGGCATATCGCCGCCTTGGTCTGCCAGCTGAACATAAGCATTGGGGGTTATCGCAGTAATCGCCGGTTCGTCCATAAGACTTGCGGCGGAGATTCTTGGGAGCAGCGCGCCGACACTGTTGATTACTTCCAATTTGGAAGTGACCTGCCCGCCCTGCATTTCTACCAGGTCAATAACCTCCTCAACGTTTCTCCCTTGTACGATAAATGATTCCATTTGATCGCTGCCTTCTGGAGGGAATTTGACCAACGAAAAAAGCAGCAGAATGGAAAGTGACAAGAGAATTATTCTTTTGAGGGTCGGAAAGCAATTTTGTCTCACCATGCGTTGATCTCCCATGCATTCACTATTTT
>DATCIL010000209.1:0-6726 GCA_036507795.1 Anaerolineales bacterium
GCATTTGGGGGAGGCGGCTGAGCATTTGGGGGAGGCGGCTAGAGCGGGTATTGCAGCTAAAACCATGCTAAGGGACCAGATAAACCGCACAGTCGGTTTGATCCAGCAAGGCCAGCAGTTTCTCCGACGGGATGAACTCGATCTGCTTTGGCAATATTAGCACGCCGCAGCTGATAGACCAGGCCTGTCGGGCAATGATTTCCTCATCGATTTCTGTCAGCCAGCGATACTGAGGGAAAACCCCGTGTTGTTGTGCCCATTCCTGTACTTCCATTTGCAAGGCTCGCATTTCGTCGGCATCTTCAGCGGATATCAGAACCGTCAAGGGACTATCTGCCTCCCGCATATCAAGGGAAGCTTCCAAGCCTTTCTTGCTGGCCGGCGAACCGTCGTAAACGACGACAACAGGGCGGCTGAGGCGAACGCCTGATTGAAAAATCAAAACATGCCCTTCTGAATGAATCACGATAGTTTTGGCCGTGGAGCCCAATCGTTTACGCCTGGACCAACCCGCTTTGCCCAGGATGATCAGGTCTGCTTCAGCAGCAGCTGCAAGTAGCTCTGCAGAAATTAAGCCGTGGGCGACGCGAAAGGACCAGCCAACCTCTGCGCTCTCGGCGATCAGTGCCAGGGCCTGTTCGGCTCTTCTTGCCTGAGCCCGCAGCTGGCGTTGGATGCGGCGCACATCCATATCTCTGACCCTGGCAGAATAGAAACCAATTTCGCGGGAGATGGGCAGCTCCGCAATGCGTAGCAGGTTTACATCCTCGACGTATAATCCCAAAAGTTCAGCTCCAATTCTTGAAGCAAGTTCACCAGCCAATTTCAGCGCTGCCAGGCTGTGCGGTGACCCGTCAATGGCGACCAGAATACGTTTAATCTCTTCCGGGTTTTCTTCGGATTCGTTCATGGTTCTTCCTCTTCCGAGACCTTATTGTACTCTTCTCGCTTTTTTGCAAGTTCTTCCAACCTGGCCTGTACCCGGCCGTTAATTGTGTCTGCCGGGTACATCCCTTCTTCGTCGGGTTCACCAGCTGGCATGCCCGTCAGAACTTCAATACCCTGGTCAACGTTTTCAATCGGGTAGATCTGAAATCTTCCCGCTTTCACCGCATCGATTACGTCTTGACGGAGGACCAGATTTTTTACGTTGCTAACCGGGATCAGCACACCTTGATCACCGGTCAAACCCCGTGCCTTGCAGATATCGAAGAAGCCTTCGATTTTTTCGTTTACGCCACCGATTGCTTGAACTTGTCCATGCTGGTTTACCGATCCGGTTACAGCATGGGATTGTCTAACTGGAACTTCGGCGATGGCTGAAAGCAGGGCGTAGAGTTCGGCCGACGAGGCACTGTCACCTTCCACACCACTATACGATTGTTCAAAAACCAGACTGGCAGTTAAAGATAAGGGTCGATTTGAAGCATAACGCGCGCCAAGAAAACCTGCGAGTATCAGCACACCTTTTGAATGGATGGGGCCACTGAGCTCAACTTCTCGCTCGATATTTACTACCTCGCCTTTTCCCATTCGAACGCGTGCCGTAATCCGGTTGGGTCTCCCAAATGCGAAGTTTCCGAGGACGATGACCGACAAACCATTAACCTGACCCACCTTAGCGCCCTGGGTGTCGATTAATATTGTATCCCTCAGGATGCCTTCTTGAACCCGCTCACGCACCCGGTCTGCTCGATAAATCTGAGCGTCGATCGCTTTTTGCACATCGCTGGCCCGCACGATTCCATCTCCATTCTGTCCAGCCCAGTAGTCTGCTTCGCTGAGTAAATCAACCACATCGCTAAATTTTGTGGATAGTTTTTCGCAATCACCGACCAGGCGAGCGCTATGCTCGATCACTCGAGCTACCGCCTTCTGATCCAACGGCCGGAGATCATTTTGATGAGCCATTGTTCCAATCAATTGGGCATACAGGATTTGATTACCCTGAGTGCGGTCCATCTGCTCCTCAAAATCAGCCTGTACCTTAAAAAGCTCATTAAAATCTGGATCCAGTGAACTCAGCAAATAATATAACATTCGGTCGCCGAGTAATGCCACTTTTACGTTCACAGGAATGGGTTCGGGCTCTAAGGAAACGGTGCTGATCAAGCTCAACATCTGTCCAAGCGATTCGATGGTTACTTTTTGAGATTGAAGGGATCGTTTGAGCGCTTCGTATGCGTAGGGCTGCTGCAGCAGCTTGCGGACATCCAGGATCAGATAGCCACCGTTCGCGTTGTGAAGTGCGCCAGGCTTAATCATGCGAAAGTCGGTGGTCAGGGCGCCCATTTGGGCGATGTGATCCACACGACCGATCAAATTTTGATAAGATGGGTTATCTTCATAGATGACCGGGGCGCCTTCTAAATCTTGATTATCGACCAACAGGTTTACCTCGTAACGGACAAGCGGAGAGGGCTCAGGCCTGGCGCGAGCCATCAATGCCGCTAAAGGGTTATCAAAGCCACCGGGGGCGCCGTCCTCTCCAGGTAAGAAATCACGAGCGTTTTCAATAACGTCTTTTTCAACTTCATTAAGATATCGAACTACTTCAGGAAAATCTTGATATTTCTGGCGCAATTCTTCGATGAGCTCGTTTACAGCCAGACCAGTGATCTCTCGATTTAGCTTTCGAATTCTCGATCGCAGATCGCGCTGCCACGCCGGAACGTGCTGCAGCACTCTTTGAAGCTGCTCCTGCAGGTGTTGAACATTTTCCTCCAGCTGTTTGCGCTCCTCTTCCGGTAATTTTTGAAATTCCTCAGGAGAAAGGACCTCCTCATCCTTGACCGGAGCAAAAACCAATCCTCCCGGTGTTCTTACGAGGGCTAAACCGCGCTCTTTGGCCTTTTCTCTTAGCTCTTCGAGTTGCGTTTCCTGCTGTTCTTGAAACTCTTCTTCTATGCCTTGACGACGAGCACGGTATTCATCGCTCTCGAAAGCAGACGAAATTGCCGTACGCAACTCCTCAACCACCTGGTGCATGTCAGATTGAAATTGTGATCCCATCCCTGGCGGCAGCGAAATAGCATTGGGTTTGTGATGATGTTCGAAATTGTGCACATAACACCAATCGGCAGGAACCGGCTCGGCTTTCGCTTTCCCTTCAAAAAATTTATTAACCAGCGAACGCTTGCCTGTGCCTGCGGGGCCAAGCGCATAAATGTTATATCCCTCTTGCTCAATCCCGATACCAAAGTGGACAGCTTCAACGGCGCGAGGCTGACCAATGATTTTCTCGAGGTTTTCCAGCTCTGCGGTAGTTTCAAAATCGAAGCTGGTTGGATCACAACGCTTGAAGAGTTTATCCGGAGTAAGCGGTTGAACGCCTGCCATCAAGAAATCTCCTTTGTGCTCATAAGATCGGTTTTATGTTTATTTGCATTATAACCTAGCAGCAAAACTGTTCGGAATCGCCTGGAAGAATCGCCCTGAAGAATCCCCCCCAGCCCCCCTTGATAAGGGGGGAGCAGAGGCCGGTCCCGCTTGATGAGGGGGGAGAAGAATCGCCCCGAAGAATCCCCCCAGCCCCCCTTGATAAGGGGGGAGCAGAGGCACCAGAGCGTCGCAGAAGGGGTTCCCAAGTCCACGTGGGAACCAGGAATGTCTGCGATCTAGCAGAGGCGCGCGGCGGAAGAATCAGGCCCGCGGCGGCTGATATAATAAACTTATCCCTTCGTGCCCTTAACACCGAATTCGCGTAATAATGAGGTTTAGCCAGGGTAGATCGATAAGGTAATTGAACCACTAATCCGGAGTGCAAGGGAAGGAACTATGAAAATATTAAACAGCGTGAAAATGGAGTTTCACGTATCAAGGCGCGCCAGAGACACTTACGAGTTCGACCAATCTCTGTTTTCATTGAGCGGCAACATGATTTTTGCTAATTTCCACGCAGCGCGCATTTTTGCCCAGAAAATTAACCAAAAACGGGATCTCATCAGGTTTCCGGAACAGGCGATCAGAGCAGGACAGATCAATGCCCTGGGCTTGATTGATGAAATCCTGCACTATGTTGTTAATCTCTATCGAAGGCAGGTCAACCCCGAGCTCATGGGGCAAGCGCTTGAGCAGCTGTACGATCGCATCGGGCAAAAAGAGGTTGATGAAACACTCCGGAAGTTCTCGGAGGAATTCCCACCCGTGGCCGTCTACAGACGCGAAATTGATCTAACAGATTATCTGAAAGGTGAGTCAGCGGAGGTCCCAAATCACCAGCTCGCTTTGGAGGAGATGCTGCTGCTCTGGCTGGCAAATATGAATCCGGCCTCTGCCCCTTTCCTGGAGCTTTTCGATGACTCCGAATTAAAAAAGCAATCTGAATATCAGGAAATTGTCGACAACCTTTATGATTTCTTCGATGAACAACCGCCCTTTGGACCGGACAACCAAAATCTGATCGACATGCTGCGGGGCCCGGCAATTGCGGTGCCTCATTCTCTGACGGGACAGTTGGAATATATCCGCCAGCGCTGGGCATCACTCTTGGGCAAATATTTATTCCGCTTGTTGAGCAGCCTCGATTTGATCCGGGAGGAAGAAAAAGCAATTTTTATGGGTCCTGGTCCTTCTCGAGTCTACGAATTTCGGGGCCTGGAGTTAGAGGAGGAACGATTTAGCCAGGACAAAGCCTGGATGCCATCTTTGGTGCTTATCGCCAAAAATACGTATGTCTGGTTGGATCAGCTCTCGAAAGCGTACCAAATGGATATCTATCGCCTGGATCAGATCCCGGATGAGGCGCTGGATTCTTTAGCCAGATGGGGTTTCAGCGGTCTTTGGTTAATCGGCTTGTGGGAGCGCAGCCCGGCCTCAAGGCGAATTAAGCAATTGCGCGGCAACCCGGAAGCGGTCGCCTCGGCATATTCCTTGTTCGATTATCGCATTGCCGATGATTTGGGAGGAGATGAAGCCTATCAAAACCTGCGTGATCGGGCCTGGCGGAAGGGTATTCGCCTGACTTCTGATATGGTGCCAAACCACGTAGGTATTGATGGCAAGTGGGTGATCGAACATCCTGATTGGTTTATCTCCCTGAACCACAGCCCATTTCCCTCCTACACGTTCAATGGTCCCAACCTCTCATGGGATGAACGTGTCGGCATTTACCTGGAAGACCATTACTACGACGGCACAGATGCAGCGGTTGTTTTCAAGCGGGTCGATCATTGGTCGGGGGATACCCGTTATATTTATCACGGTAACGATGGCACCAGCATGCCCTGGAACGATACAGCCCAGCTAAATTACTTGAAAGCTGAAGTCCGAGAGGCTGTGATTCAAACGATTCTGCATGTCGCCCGGAAGTTTTCCGTCATTCGCTTCGATGCAGCGATGACGGTGACGAAAAAGCATTTCCAACGATTATGGTTCCCGGAACCCGGAACGGGAGGGGCTATCCCGACTCGGGCTGAGCATGGCATGACGAAGGAGGAGTTTGACCAGCATATGCCCAAAGAGTTTTGGCGGGAGGTGGTGGACCGTGTTGCTGAGGAGGCCCCGGATACATTGTTATTAGCTGAAGCATTCTGGTTAATGGAAGGTTACTTTGTCCGCACCCTGGGAATGCACCGGGTATATAACAGTGCTTTTATGAACATGCTCAGAGACGAGAAGAACCAGGAATACCGCCTGGTGATCAAGAACACGCTTGAGTTTGATCCTGAGATTCTAAAAAGATACGTAAATTTTATGAATAATCCCGACGAACGCACGGCAGTGGACCAGTTCGGGAAGGGCGATAAATACTTTGGCATTTGTACGATGATGGCAACTATGCCGGGTTTGCCCATGTTCGGTCACGGACAAATCGAAGGCTATGCCGAGAAGTACGGTATGGAGTTTCGCAAGGCTTATTGGGATGAAAAACCCGAATCCTATTTAGTAGAGCGACACGAACGGGAAATCTTCCCTTTGCTGCGGCGCCGTTATCTTTTCGCAGATGTAAAGAATTTCTTGCTTTACGACTTTTACTCGCCGGAAGGTTTCGTCAATGAAGATGTATTTGCGTACTCCAACAGAGTTGGAGAGGATCGAGCACTGGTGGTCTACCATAACAAATATGCCGACGCCAGAGGGTGGATACGAAATTCAGCAGCTTATTCTACAAAAGCTGGAGATGGCGATGTGCGCACCTTATTGCAGAAGAATCTCGGCGAGGGCTTGGGGCTGCACTATAGCGGAGAGTATTATGCAGTCTTTCGCGATCATGTCGCCGGGCTCGAATTCATTCGGTCAAGCCAAGAAATTCACGATGAGGGTCTTTTTGTGGATCTCGGGGCCTATCGATATCAGGTTTTTATGGATTTTCGAGAGGTACGAGACAATGAATGGCACCAGTATGCTCAACTGACCGAATATCTCGATGGCAGGGGGGTTCCAAGCATCGATGAAGCCTTAAGGGAAATTTTCCTTCAACCCATCCATTATCCGTTCCGAGAGCTAGTCAACGCGGATACCTTCAGACGGCTGATGAACGGCCGGTTGAAATCGCCTGAAGAGCAGGTTGATGCGGATCTATTAAGCGAAATCGAACAAAAAATGGCGCACTTGCTCCGCCAGATCAAGGATCTCACCCAGACCGAAACCGAGGAAGATCTGATGGCCGAGCTCGCCCGCAACCAACGCAATAAGGCAAAGGCAATCTTAGGGTTGCCAGTCCTGAAAGATCGATATCCGCCGGCGCGCTCGAAGAAATATTCAAGCGCTCTCAAACTTGTGGAG
>DATCIL010000210.1:0-1531 GCA_036507795.1 Anaerolineales bacterium
ACCGGCCATATGACCGGTTTCAATTGTGATGGGCTTATCGCCCACCTCCGTGCGGTAAACTTTTGGTTCTGGTTCCATTAACATAACTTATTCTCCTATCGTCGCCTGCCAGGTCAGGGACTGGAAGCTGACGGCAACAGATTGTCACCCGGCAACATGTTGTGCCAACATTTGCCAAGCAACGCTGTCGTTGTCACCAGTCTCCAATTCCCAACCACCAGGCTAAATATTATCCAACTTTTGGTGAAGATAGCATACTTTCTGGCATCTGGAAAAGCTGCCAGCCTCTCATCACCCCAACATTCGCAAGAATTGCATTGCGTTTTTAAACAAACGAGTAGATGGGATCAGTACACCATCTACTCGTACCAGTCACGCTACTTGCGCCGGATGCTGAGTTTATCCGTTAGCGCCATATATCGCTGGTAATCCATACGGCGGACGTAGTTCAGCAAGCGCCGGCGCCGACCGACCAGCTTCAGCAAGCCGCGCCGTGACGACTCGTCATGCTTGTGAGCTCTTAAATGATCGGTAAGGTAATTGATCCGATTCGTCAATACAGCAATCTGCACCTCTGGCGAGCCTGTATCATTATCATGACGAGAGAATTCGTCCATGATTTCTTTCTTCGTGTCTTTATCCAGTGTCATGACTTCTGCTTACTCCATTTTTCTTAGATTTTTTCGTGCAGGTCTCCATGCCGGGAGAAGAGGTCACCACCGGCAGGTCTAGTCACATTGCTGATTATACCAAACTATATCGGGATTGGCGAAAGCAAGAAAACCGGCAGGCGATGCATAGATCGCCTGACACAGGCGAGCGTTTACATTTCGTTTCGCAGTGCTTGTCGCAGGCTGGACTGCATCTCCAAAGGGAAATATCTCAGGCTGTTGCGAATCAACCAAGGTGTTCCGGGGTTATCGTTCTTGACGGCGAGGTTCTGCCGCAAGAAAAAGGCAGTCTCCCTGGGTGAGCGCTGCGCCAGCGCCTGAATTAAGTCTAACAGATCCGGTTTTAAACGGGAAGGTGCGGCACGCACCACGGGAGCTAAGAGTCGCATTGCCAGGGGCATATTCTCGAAGCTAGAGGATTTGAGCAAAAAAAGCAAGGCACGCAATCCCAGGCGCTGGGAAAAAACTTCCCTGCTTTCCAGCCAGCTTTTAATCAGATCAAGATAAAGAGCGGTATCTTCAGCGCGCACTCTGGCCAGACCGTCGGAGATTAGAGCCGTCAACAACCGGTCGTCGAGGTTCGGCTTTGTCCAGGCCTGCACCCGTTCCAGCAAGGTCTCGACCGGCTGTGGCGGGATGCCACCGAGAATCGACGCCGCCAGGAGGCGAAATTCCAGGTAAGGTTCTGCCCACAGCGCGTCAGCCAGCCGGAGAGCAGCCTGCCGCTCGGAGCGCAGGTAAGGGGTTGTCTCTTTCAACACCTGGCGCAATACAGGACCGGGCAACTTATAGGTTGAGAGCAGCGGCGCTGGCTCGCCAGCCTGGCCCGGTCGCCGGGTACGTTCTGCGTAAATATCACA
>DATCIL010000211.1:0-4628 GCA_036507795.1 Anaerolineales bacterium
GCTATTTCAATTAACTTCTTTCTGCCCAAGGCAATGCCCGGAGATCCCTTAGCCCTGATTGCCGGAGATGCGATTCGCCAAATGGGATCCGAAAAGATTACCGAACTCCGGCAGGCATACGGTCTCGATTTGCCTTTAGGACAACAGTACCTGGTCTACCTTGGCAATTTGCTTCGGGGGGAATTAGGCTATTCTTACCGTTACAGCGGGGGCCAGTCTGTCCTGGAAGTCATCCTCAACAGGTTAGGTTGGACGTTGTTTCTGGTGGCTGCGAGCCTGATCCTGGCAACGTTGATCGGCTCCACGCTTGGGGCCTGGGCAGCGTGGCACCGAGGGCAGGCCAGGGATTTAGGGCTTCTGACGATACTTTTCACCTTGCGATCCATGCCACCATTTTGGTTGGCGATGATCATTATCCCGCTATTTGCCATCAGATGGCAGTTGTTCCCCAGCGGAGATTCCTACTCGATACCGAGACCAGTGGGCATCCAGGGCTTCTTAGACGTTCTTCATCACGCCATTCTGCCTATCCTGGTATTAACCCTGGCATACATACCAACCGCATTCGCAATCATGCGTTCAGCAATGTTATCGGTGTTAAGAGCGGATTTCATCCGCACGGCACGCGCAAAAGGGCTCAGAGAGCGCGACGTCCGCCTCCGCCACGCTATGCGAAACGCAATACTTCCGTTGATCACCCTGGTCACCTTAGATTTCGGCCAGATGTTGGGAGGTGTTACGCTCATAGAAACCGTTTTTAATTACCGGGGAATCGGCAGCATGATGTATGAAGCGGTTAAGAGCCGCGATTACCCCCTGCTTCAAGGAGGTTTCCTTATCTTCACCCTGGGTGTTTTGGTCATCAATTTGATGACTGATTGGTTGTATCCCTACCTGGATCCTCGTCTAAAGGAAACACGCGCATGAGTGAAGCCAGTCGCGCTCACCCCCGGTATTTTCTTCTGCAACTGCGTTCGAATTCTCGCATTTCTCCCCTTGCTGCTTCCCGCAGACTATCTCTAGCAGCCGGAATCTTCGGCACGAGCATCCTTGCGCTTTTAGCGATTCTTGCATTGGCGCCTCAAACCCTGGCTCCGTATGACCCCACCGAAATCATAGGGAAGCCGCTTCAGCCTCCCGGTGGCAAATTTCCGTTGGGAACGAATGACATTGGCCAGGACTTATTGAGCGAATTAATTTGGGGAACCCGAAACTCTCTATTCATTGGATTAATCGTCGCTCTCATCGCGATTGCCATTGGCACCGTTGCCGGCCTAATCTCCGGTTTTACCTCCGGGCCGGTGAGTAAATTATTTCTACGGCTGATTGACTTGACTCTGGTTCTCCCTTTTTTACCCCTGGTTATCCTGATCAGCGCATACATGGGTCCGGGCCAGCGAAATATCATCCTGGTATTATCTCTGGTCTCCTGGGCAGCTCCGGCGCGATTAATCCGCTCGGGTGTTCTGAGCATAAAAAATGAGGCTTACATCGAGGCGACGCGTGCCTTGGGCGGCTCATGGCTGCGGCTGCTGGTTTCACATGTCCTTCCCGGGGTCCGGTCCATTGTTCTGGTGCAATTCGTTTTGGTCGCCAGCGCCAGTATTTTGGCAGAAGCCAGTCTCAGCTTCTTGGGTCTTGGCGATGTTTCTGCCAAAAGCTGGGGGGCGATGTTGTATTTTGCGCGCGCCAGCGGCGCATTCCTAGGCGACTCCTGGCGATGGTGGGTTTTGCCGACCGGGTTGATGATCACCCTGGCTGTGCTAAGCCTGGTGCTTATCGGTTATTCCTTAGAAAATACAAAATCAGAGCGCTGACCAATCAGAACCATCGACATGCATCCTATCTCAAGTTTGAGTAATTATTCAACCGAGGAACGATTGCTATGGGATTGTGCGCTCTACTGGCGCAGCCCGGAAAATCTTGTGATTCCCGATTCCCTGGATTGGGAGCGCTTTTATGCAATTTCCGAGTCCAATCGCATGCTAACCGTGCTCGATCAAATTTTCCAGGCAGAGGAATTATCGGGTGTGATCCCGGCGGCGATCGGAAACAGAATCCATGATGAGGCCGAAAATATCGCCAAATCTGCAGATCTCCTGTCCGCGTCTTTGAAAGAGTACCTGCACCGGGCTCACCAAAAAGGCCTGGATACCGTCGTGCACAAAGGTCTATGGCTCTCAATCGAAGTCTATAACCAAGCTTCGATCCGGCCGGGAAGCGATATCGATATCCTCGTTCGTGAACACCAGGTTCAAGATAGCCTGGCGATTTTGGAGGAAATGGGTATAGACCAGTTCTGGCCTAATTTACTCGACGATCGCTATTATCAACGTCACCACCTTCACCAGCAGCGCTGTTCAAAGGATTTGAAAATCTGGTTCGAAATTCATTGGGCATTGGACCACCCATATACTCTTTTGACGATCGATTACGAGGCGATGTTGGAGCGTGCCTCGAGAGGAATTTTATTCGGAGAACCCGTCCTTTTCCTGTCGCCTGCGGACCTCTTGCTGAGCTTAGCGGTTCATCTTGTAAAACATGCTGTTTACCTGCCCACCCTGATAGAGCGATCCGACTTGCCGCAAATTATACTGGCGGATGGCATGCTGATGTACTATTCGGATATTGTCGAAGTGATAAAACTACACCACGACGAAATGGATTGGAACTTTTCCATTGATCTGGCTTTTCGATCTGGTTGTGTCGATATTCTGGGATCGGTATGCAAAGTTTGCCGGGATTATTTTGATGCCCCTATCCCGGATTGGGTCCTACAAGCACTACCGGTGAATGGCTCTGCAGGGTTATCCCGGCGGGTGATGAACAAAATGGCGGACCATGAAATTTCCATCTATCATGGTGAAGAACCAGACAAATTGTGGCAATTTTTGGTGTCGACCAATGGTGCATTTATCTTACGTCCTGTCCGAATCTTAGACTTGATTAACTATATTTTCGCGAATGATGATTACGTCTCCCGCCGCTATGGCGCCCTGGGAAGGAAAATCAAGCTAATTCATTTTCTGAAGGCCGCCATGGATTGCCTGGCTCTTGGGGCGGACAGCTTATACTTCACCTGGGACCGCTACAAACGCCTGAAAAGGCTTAAGACAAGCGCTTCGCTATTCAACCGGCTGGAAGTTGATGCTTAATAGCCCGCCTGCTCAAATTGCGTATATTCTCGACAAGTTGCCTGCTGCGACTCGCCAAACAGGATATTTAGTTGCCATCGATTCGATGACGAATGTGGTTGACTATGGTTTTCACGTCTATTTGGGACGTGCGCTTCTGCCCGCAGAATTTGCTATTGTCCAAACCATCAATGCGGTTTTACTGGTAGTGGTGACAGGCTTTTCCGTGATGGAACCGGTCATCGCACGGCAGATCATTGAGGCGGAGTTCGAAAAAGACCATGTCCTGGCGCGGACTGGAGTACCAGATCAATGGCGTGCCATATTTCAAAGCTCCTTACTTATGAATGGATTGTTGGGGGTTATTCTCTTTGCCCTGGTCTGGGTCAGCCGCCTAACCTTCGCCAAATGGCTTCAAGTTCCCCTCGAGGTAATTTCAATAATCGCTTTTGTGCTCTTCTTCGCGCTGCTTCGACCGGTTGTCAGTGGAACGCTGCAAGGGCAGCGCCGTTTTATCGCCTATGGCCTGACACGTTCAATGCATGCATTTGCTCGACTCGCTGCAGCAGTACTCCTGGTCAGTTTAGGGGCCGGCCTCCCTGGAGTAGTAGCCTCTTTTCCCCTTGCCTCATTGATTGCCGTTGTCGGGGGGTTATGGATGATTGGTCCGACGGCGTGGAAGACCTGGCAGGGGATCCCGGAAAAGCTGATTTCGAATACTATTCGTCTATCGGCAGTAGCATTCATTGCTTACAGCGGGTACATGAGTTTGCTCAACAGCGACCTGATCTGGATCAACCGCGGCTTCGCTGCCCCCATTGCTGGCGATTACGCCGCGGCTGTTTTGCTGCGCAGGGCATTACTGCTGCTACCTGGAGCCGTTATTGTAGTTATGTACCCTCGAGCGGTTGAAATATACACTCAGAACAGGGTGCCCGACCGGCTGTTAATCAAATCAGCGGCAGCAATCATCATTATCATTTCATTATTGACGGGTCTCTATTTTGTATTCGGAAATCCTATCGTTCAGCTGGTGTTTGGCGCCGGTTACGATTCCGCCGGACCCTTATTAGGTTGGATGGGTTTGGGAATCCTCGGATACAGCCTGACCGCCATGTGGATGAATTTTTATTTGGCGACCCGCCCGCTACCGTACATGATCCTGCTGGGAATTAGCGCACTTCTCCAAAACCTTCTCCTGGCTTCCTTCCACGCGAACATATGGCAGGTAACTGCCATTTTCGCTGCATGCGGTTGGTTCCTGGCAATTACCGGACTCTTGC
The DNA here is from genome assembly GCA_036507795.1 of Anaerolineales bacterium. GTDB lineage: Bacteria > Chloroflexota > Anaerolineae > Anaerolineales > UBA4823 > DASQQR01. The sequence goes on from DATCIL010000211.1 coordinate 4,418, forward strand.
TATACCTTACCTGGTTCCGCAGGCTGATCAGGGACTGAAGATAAAATGAATGATCATGCGGATTTTCAGGCTCTTTATGCTCAACACCATCATGAAATGGAAGATTTCTGGAGCAGAAGAAGGAGCAGGCTCGCACACAAGGTAGAGTTTCGTTTATTCGGTCGTTTGGTTCGGATGACCAGCAACGATTTTGAGGTATTATCCAGCGCCG
>DATCIL010000212.1:0-1903 GCA_036507795.1 Anaerolineales bacterium
GGCCGGATTGCCTCCATGCGGGCTACGTTGGCTGTTATTCAGCACGATGTAGAAACCATCATTACCCAGTCACGCCGCGCCCTGGAGTATCTGCACCCCGATAACCTGCCTGTCCGCACTGCCACTACCTGGACGCTGGGGTATGCCTATCAGCTACAGGGAGACCGTTCCGCGGCCAGCCGGGCCTATACCGAAGTCATATCTATCGGTAACTCGTTTGGGGATTCCATCTACACCATAGCGGCTACAATAAATCTCGGTCAATTACAGGAAGCAGACAACCAGCTAGCTCTGGCGACAAGGACCTACAGGCGCGTCCTGCAATTAACAGGTGATCCGCCGGATCCGATTGCCTGTGAAGCGTTTCTTGGCCTAGCCCGTATTACCTACCAATGGAATGATCTGGATACCGCCCAACAGTATGGGCAACAATGCCTCCAACTGACGCGACAGATGGATAGTGTCGACACCTTCGCTTCGTGTGGGGTGTTTCTCGCCCGTCTGAAACTGGCACAGAGAGATGCCGTGGGTGCGGCTGCCATTTTAGCGGAGGCTGAAGCGTTCGTGCGCCAGCATAACTTTATGCATCGGATGCCTGCTGTTGCTGCCGCCCAAGTGCTTGTCCTGCTTCGGCAGGAACCGTTGCTTCAACAGGGCAATCTGACGGCAGCCGCAGCTCTGGCTGAGACCCACGAACTTCCTACCAGCCAGGCCCGCGTGTACCTTGCCCAGGGAGACCCGTCCACAGCATTGGCGGTGCTGGAGCCACTGCGCCGCCAGGTAGAGGCGAAGGGGTGGGAGGATGAACGGCTCAAGGTTATGATTCTACAGGCGATCGCGCTTCATGCGGTCGCTCTGCGAGCGAATGGCGAAAAGGATAAGGCTGTGCAATTGCTGGGTGACGCGCTAACGTTGGCAGAGCCGGGCGGCTTCATCCGCATCTTTGTGGACGAAGGCCCACCCATGGCTGCACTACTACAAGAGGCCGCGAAATACGGTACCGCCCCGAACTATGTGAGTCAATTACGGGCAGCCTTTGGGAAGGCTGAAGGCAGAACGCCCGTCACTCAGCTTTTGATCGAGCCACTGAGCGAACGTGAACTTGAAGTGCTCAGGCTGCTCCGAACCGAATTGAACGGCCCGGAAATTGCCAGCCAACTCATGGTGTCACTGAGCACCATGCGTACCCACACCCAAAACATTTACAACAAGCTTGGGGTGAACAATCGTCGGGCAGCCGTGCGCCGCGCTGAGGAACTCGATTTGCTGTAACGAACACGCAATCACCAACCCCGGCCCTGGCAGGTGTGTCGAGCCACCCGTTGGGGCTTTTTAATTCCCTCACAACCTCCCGATCAATAAACCATCACATCAATCATCACATGTAAGGATGACGCCTCATCACATTATCTTGTATCCTTTAGTCTAAGAAACAAACCAATGCAATTCCGTTGAGATTCATCCATATGAGGAAAATGCAAGAGGCGCAGAATGAGTGAAACACACTCATCAACTGAGGATCATTACGAGTCTGGGCTTTACGAAATACGCCTCAAGGGACACCTTAATGACCGGTGGGCCGACAGGTTTGAGGGCTTGACCATTACACTTGAAGACAACGGCGATACGCTTTTAACCGGCCCGGTGGTCGATCAGGCCGCATTGCATGGATTGCTAAAAAAAGTGCGGGATTTTGGAATGCCATTGGTCTCGGTCATTCAAGTCCAATTCAATGAAACTCATCCATATCGTTCAAAAAAGGAGACAAACAAATGAACATCAATAGAAAGACCACAATCGGTGAAGCAGGCAAGCTTGCGAACACCAACCGCCAGACCGCCCTCAAGGAGAGCAAAATGAAGGTAACAACCTCGAAGCTCATCCGTTGGGCAGGTTTACCAGC
>DATCIL010000213.1:0-2609 GCA_036507795.1 Anaerolineales bacterium
CCTCGTCGATATTGGCGCCAAGCGCGATGCCGTCATCCCCAGGAGCGATCTGAGCAATCTGGAGGCCAAATACTTGGAGGGGATTTCCGGAGGCGATAAGGTTCCGGTTTACGTAGAAAGGTTGGGCACGGGCGATGATGAGCTGATGGTCTCTCTCGAAAAGGGTTTGATGCAGGAGGATTGGGACCTGGCGAAAAAACATCTCGAAAGCGAAGAGGTTACCGAGCTCAAAGTGGTAGGCTTCAATAAAGGCGGCCTGCTGGTCGAATTCAACCGGCTGGAAGGATTCATCCCCAATTCGCATATTACCGAGATTCGCCGGGGCGTTAACCGCGACGAGCGAGACCAGACCAAATCTAATATGGTGGGCAGCACGCTGGATTGTAAAGTGCTGGAAGTTGACCAGAATCAAAGCCGGCTGTTGTTTTCGGAGCGGGATGCCAAACAAGACCGCCGCAGCCGCCGCTTGGAGGAATTAGAAGAAGGCCAAGTCATCTCGGGCAATGTCGTCAACATCGTGGACTTCGGCGCCTTTATTGACCTGGACGGTATTGATGGCCTGATCCACATTTCCGAACTGGATTGGGAGCGGATTGACCATCCTTCCGAGGTCGTATGCGTTGGAGAAGAGGTCGAAGTCAAGGTGATGGAAGTCGACGCCGACCGCGAACGGGTCAGCCTCAGCCGCAAGGCGCGCCTACCCAGCCCCTGGCAGAAGGTGCAAGAGAAGTATAAACCAGGCGACCTGGTTCAGGGAACCGTAAACAACGTGCGCGACTTCGGCGCATTCGTCGAAATCCCCGAAGGGGTGGTTGGCCTGGTGCACGTATCCGAGATCGGATTCGGCGGCTCCGGAAATCCAAAGGAATTGGTCAAGCGCGGCGATACTGTATTGTGCCGCATCATGGATATAGAGCCTGAAAAAGAACGGATGAGCCTGAGCATGCAGCGGGTCACGTACGAAGAGCAAATTGCCTGGATGGTCGAGAATATGGAAGAGGGCGATCTCCCGACTGAGGTGTCTCAATTTGCTGCGGCGATGCAAGAGGCGGTGAAAGAGGAGACAGAGGAGGCGACTGAAGCCGCAGCAGAGCAGGAACCTGCCATGGAAACGCCGGACTTAGAAGCTGAGATCGAAGCTGAGGAAGAACAGGTCACCGAAATCCTGGAAGCGGAAGCTGAGGTCGAAACTGAAGTCGAAGAGCAGGCAGCTGCCGAAGGCGGGAACGAGGAAGAATCAGAAGCTGAGGTCGAAATGGAAGCCGCAGAGCAAGCGGCTGCTGCAGGTGAGACCGAGGAAGAGGCAGAAGAGGAAGAAAACGGCAAGTAATTTTGCTGCATATACCCAGCAGAGCGTGGCGGGGTGCGGGCGAGCAGCCGCGGCACCTCACCACGCTTTTTTCTTTGCTATAATTGTCAGTTTGTTTGGCGATTGGTTCAACCTGATCGCTTCCGCCGCGCTGATATCGACCCTTACCAAATCGGGTTTTGCCGTCGGTGGTTTGTTCGTGGTGCGTATGCTGGCTCCTTTCCTGGTCAGCCCGATTGCGGGTGTGGCGGAGGAAGAAGAGCCGCCAGCCAGCGTGAAGGGAGCCGAGGCGGGACCGGCGGCCGGGAACTAACCTTATTTGTGAATCGTCTTTATTTATAATATGGATACAATGACTGACCCGCCTGCGAATCGATACCAGCCTTATCCCCGGATCGCCAAACGCCGGCCGGTTCCAAAAACGCGCCAGGCAGACAACTGGCTTATCTTCCTGGCCAAGATGGCCCTGATCCTCGGCGTGTTGGCGCTGCTGGCGCTGCCAGCGGTGATCGCCGCGGGCTCCTATGCTTATTTCCAGATATTTGAACGCATCGTGCCCGGGGTATGGGCCGGAGAGACGCGCCTGGGCGGCATGACTGTTTATGATGCGGCCCTGGTCTTGAACCAGCGTTGGAACCTGGAACGCGAGATCGTGGTAGGCGCTTTGGTGGAGGGGGAAGTGCGCACCTGGCCCCTCTCTGCGGCTCAGCTGGGTTTGTGGGTTGACCCGGTGGAGACGGCTCAGAATGCATTTGCCGTGGGACATCATCAGGATGCGCTCAGCGAGGTGGACCAGATGCTGGCGAGTATGTTCAAGGGCTGGGAGGTGAGCCTGGCAGTTAAGTTTAATGAGGCCGCAGCTCGGGATGGACTGGATAGGCTCTCGCAGCAGGTTGGTAGACCGCCGCTAGATGCTGCGCTCCGTTTGGAGGCTGGCAACCTGGTCGCCGTCCCAGGCGTGCCCGGTTCGGCGGTCGATATCGATCGCGCCCTGCAAAAGCTGGCGGCGGATCCTCGAGGCGTGATGACCGGCGGATATTTGACGGTGGAAATGAAAGCGGTACCGCCCAGGATCAGCGATGTGTCCGATGCGATGAGCCAGGCCCAGCGCCTGCTCGATACCCCGGTCACCTTAAAAGCCTATGATCCGATCGCCGATGAACAATTCGAGTGGCAGGTGGACCGTGAGATGGTTGCGGCCTGGCTCCGAATTGAGAGCACTGAAGAAGGCGTTAGAGTTGCGGTCGACCAGAGCCGGGTGGCCGAATATCTGCAAGGGTTAAGCGGCAGCCTGGGTCCA
>DATCIL010000214.1:0-8004 GCA_036507795.1 Anaerolineales bacterium
CCTCCGGAGCCCTCCACCAATGGCGGAGCGACATCGTTAAAGGAGAGGGCCAGCTGGTACACGTGACCATTCGGGCTGAAGGTCACCCAGGGGTCGGTGGAACGGTCATAGATCCCTCCTGAGCAGTCCGAGATCCCGGGGATCACGACCTGCTGCCAATTGGCGCCGCCGTTGAGACTGACGCCGGCTACCAGGCCCCTGGCACCGCCGTTCGACCAGCGGTCCTGCTGCCAGGCACCCACGATGTTGCTCGGATTCGTTGGGTTTACGTCCACCCAGGGCTCCACTTCACTGTCCAGGAAGTTCGTCCCGGTTTGCCCGGCGAGATTGTCCTCGGTGCACGCCGCGAAGGGGCTGGTACCGGAGACCTGGACCAGGGGACCCGTGGTGAAAGAGCCAGCCAATACGGTCATTACTCCGACGACGGTAAGGGCTAATAAAATGACCAACACCTGGAAGACCAAAATTCGCCTGTTCATCTGAAGATCTCCTATCTTACTCAAAACGGGATTTCAACCAGCGTGGCGCGATCAAACTGAAGCCGCCAATATGAAAGCCAATTCTTATTGTAAGGAGCCGGGCTTATTCAGCTCCAGTAATCTCTTATTATCGGGGAAACCAGGTACATTCGGTTCTTCCAAGTCCCTTTCTGAAGCTTGGTTTCAATGTCGTCTTTTAACCGTTCAAGAAGTGCCCTATAGCTATTTGGGTGCCTCGCGTCAAGACTTGCAGCCAACATCTCCAGGTCTTCGAGGAAGTAAACCAACCAGGGCTCCCAGTTCTCTATCTCGAGAACTGTATCGGTGAGTTGTTGAGTAGCCTCATCGAGCGTTAATCTTAAATCTTCAGCGTCTGCCAACATTTCAAATTACTCCTTGATCTCCCCCAGCTCTCCATCGAGTGTGTTTTTCACCACTGAGCCAATCAGAAGCCTTGTGGAAATCGTGGGTTTTTTCGGTATTGTTTCGTTCATTTCAACCTCCTTCGAACATCGTGGCATTGGAGTTCAAAAAAGGTGCGCAGCTTATTCCGTAAATTACATTAATATCCTATTAGAGATATTCTGAACATACGGGATTCTCCTAATTGCGACCTAGGCATTTCCCTAGGTGTAATTAGGGGAATCCCTACCTGATTTGGGGACATCCCCAACAGACCGGCAAACGTATAGTATTAAAAGGGATGAGTGGGCGAAAATACTGAGCTGGGCAAGCCGAGCTTCGCCTGAAGCTCGCTCCACTTTTGGATAAGCAATGCAGAGAACCCAATTCGAAAGATGGAGCGAAAGGAGCTCAAAGATGACTGAGCATAACGCTGGGAAAGTAGATCGAGGAGCACTAGAAGTAGATGTTGGGGGATGGATGAAAAAGGGCGCCATGGGCGGATTAATCGCCGGCATCCTGTTCGCAATGGCAGAAGTGATTGCTTCCGCTGCTATGATGGGGTTGAAGAACGCATGGATGCCTTTGAGGATGAACGGCGGCATTGCCCTTGGTCGGCAGGCACTTGGATCAACTTACCCACTTCTAAACGCCGCATTGGCGGGTCTGGCCGTACACCTGGCTCTCTCCATACTATTTGGGGCAATCCTGGGTGGATTCATAGGTTTTGCCCCAACCTGGGGAGCCTCCACCCCATTATTGCTTTTCACCGCCAGCGTCTATGGGCTATTACTCTGGTTAGTCAATTTCTACATCATTGCCCCATCCGCCGGCTGGAACTGGTTCGGTGACCAAACAAATCCGGCGGTGCAATTTGTTGCTCATACCTTCTTCTACGGCACAGCCCTGGGTTTCTATCTGGATCGTTACCGGCCATAAAACAAGCGAACCAGAAGCTCCGCCCTATCGAAACTCTGGAAAAAAAGCGCTTGCGCATCTTTCACAACAGAGGATTGGACAACAGGCCTCTGCTTTAGACACGATAATGTGTAAGGCCAAATGGCTGAGAACTTGAGGGGGATTGTTGACATTTTTGCCCGGAGTGTAGATATTTTCAGATCCGGGAAAGGCGATATCGCTTCCTGTTCGGCACAATTTCCCGATCAAACGTTTGGTCGCCAGAATCAAAAGAAGTGTCCATGAAACCCTGGAGCAGTGATCCAAGGTCAATTTGAAATCTGCCGAACTAATGATGCCCGTAAATCGCCAGCGTGACCGCCAGTGGAAACAGCTCCACGCGGCGGAAAAGCGTCCACAGCAGCAATTTCCAGTAATGCAGCCGCTCCTTGCCCAGGATGCCCAGACGCAAAACCGACTGCAGGAAAGCCCAGATATACGCCGCCTTAAATTGCCCCCGGATTTTCGGTGCCTGGTACTCCTGCAGCAGCCCCGCCGTCGCCATTCGCGCTCTTCGCCGCGCGGGGGCTGAGCAGGGATGTCACCATCAAGAGCATCAACTAATGGACCCCCCGCTTGGGTGTATCTTCTAAATTGAGGTTGAATTCGATGCAGGTTGCCAATCTTGAACGCAGCCAAAGCCACCAGAACCGCAGCCGCAAAGTCTTCCAAATCTGCACAGCTTCCTTTTGTATGCGAATATCCGGGACTTCAGGTCCGTAAATTGATTTTACGTAAATGTCGGTAATTTTCCCCAATTTTTCATAGAGCGAATTATTTGTTGGTTTTCGACTTAACCCAGAGATTAAACCGGCGATGCGTAAATTTAACAGGGCGGTATATTCATAGGGGGTCAACTTGGAACCTGTTGCGAAACCAAAGCGACGTCCAAAACGATATATGTGCTGAAAAATTATTGTTATCGCCTCCATGGGGGGTCTTCGACTTAAGAGCCACACATCCATCTCCCACCAGATGACGAAACCGATTATTAACAGTGATATCCCTCCGCCCAGGACGATACTTCCCAGGCGAACAAAACGTTCCCATTTTGAAGGAAAGGGGCTCAGCTTGCCATCCAAATCTTGTGGAATTTCTGGAAGAAATTCCTCTCGCTCGAGCGCAGGCTGACCGGCAGTGGGTTCAAAGGGTATCCATCCAAACCCCGGAAAATAAATCTCAACCCAGGAATGGGCATCGGCGGCAGTGACGATATAACGTTGGTTAGCCAGATCGTGCAATCCGCTTGCATATCCGATTGCCAAACGGGCAGGCAAACCGGCCGTCCGCGCCAGTACAACCATGGCTGTGGCGTAGTAATCGCAATAACCCTGGCGGAGCTCGAAGAGAAAATAGTCAGCGACGTCTCTACCAGCGGGTGGCACCTTGATGTTTAGATTATAAGGATAAGTGCGAAGATATTTTTCAATTGCCAGAGCTTTATCGTAGGGATTCGATTGGTTTTCAACCAGTTGGTGCGCAAGCTGAACAACCCTATCCGGAAGCGTATCCGGCAAGGCGAGATAACGTTCCCGTATCCAGCCAGGGATATTCCCATCCGACTCCCTCAGCTGGGATGCGCTGTAAGCGGTGACTGCGGAATCCACCTGATATCGGGTTTCTTTAAGCATGGCGCCAAATTGATCCACCATCTCATCCCCTGGTTCTCGCCACGCAACTACAAAATCGCGGTTGATCGTAACAAGCGTCCCGGAGGTAAAGGCCAGCCCGCCTAAATGCTCTGAAGCGCTGATCGTTTGCCGGATGATCCTCTGGTTAACAGACAAATCAGAAAAAGCAGCCTCGCCCTTGGAATAGCGTATCTCTCGGGTTTCTCCAGTTTCCCAGCCCTGCCCATTATATTGATCGTATGTCAGGCTTTTCCAATAATAACGGGCCATTTTTTGAGGGACAGGATCATCCACACTTACCACCATGACAACCTGTTCCCCTAACTCCGGACCAGAGCCTAAGAGATGTTTACGAGGCAAGCCAGGTTTCCGAACAACATCAAACATGGAAGGTGGGATCGGGGTAGGATTTGCCACCAATCCAAGCGAATCGCCAAAGGAGACTGGGTCGACCAGCCCTTCCGACTGCGAAGCCTGTCCCCCGCTGCTCTCAATCCAGGAAATTACGTTTCGAATGGAGAGATTCGGGAGCATCAATGCAGCCAGCATCAAGCTCAGCGTGATGAAAACCGACCAGCCGCTCACATCGAAGCGCAGCTCTTCTGAGAAAGGTAAGGAGAATGCCTCCCAGCGCCTTTCCCTTAAATGGTGAGATGTGAGAGACAACAGCAGCAATACGCAACCAACCAACAAGATTAGAACTTTCGCATCGCCTCCGACATATGCCAGGGCGCCTCCCAATACCACGCCGGCCGGCAATGCGGCCAAAATTGGATTTTCATACTTTCGAATTCCCCAGCTTCCCCAAATCGCCAGTAACCAGATCACCAAACTCCAGATGAAGATCGCAGAAGTTTTGTTATATTCCGGATTTCGCAACCAGAGGGTCATTATCCAGGCCCAGAGTGGATACAAAATTGCTGAGGCAGCGCTTAAAAATTCTTGCCAGATAAAAAAGAGGGCAGAAATCGCCGATTGGGAGACCGAATTCTCAAGCACACGCATCCAGATTATCAAAATCGCCGCTCGTGCCAACAACCAAAAATGGGGCAACAGACCACCTGAGTAAATTAGCAGCACAACAAATCCGACCAAACAGGAAATGATCGCTCCTGGCCAGAGAGAAATTTCCCTTCTGCACAACCACCAGCCGGTTGCGACCCCGAGAAATGAGAAGAACCATAACCAGGTCCCTTCCGCTTTAAGCCCGGTAACCGCTTCTGTAAGGCCCAAAATTAAACTGGTCATAATTCCCATCAGAAGTCCTAAGTACAATATTGTCCTTGTGCCTAACTTCCGGTGACCCCAGGCCAGCAAGCGGATACCCCAATCAACCATTACTCTAGATCTCTCCAGGTTAAATCCCCCGGACCTTCTTTCAAAACAGCCCGACTGCTGCTCACCTTGGACCACTGCCAATGACCTCTTTTACCTGGCCTTGCTTCCGGACGGTCCAGAAACGAGCGGGTAAACCGATAATGGACGATGCCGCGGGTTTTAAACAACGCCATCAACCGCTGAACGGGTGTTGAAATATTCCCCGTGTTTGAATGAGTTTGTTCCTCTCCAGATCTTTGATTGCCTTGCCGATTATCCACAGGCTTGACATAGGTATCTGCATCAATCAACAATATAGTCGTAACGATGCCCCTCTCCATCAGCGGAAATAATCCGTCCAGCCACCCTCCCTGTGCATCGGCGGTGATAAGAATTAAACTGGTGTTATAGTGAATTAGAGAGCGTCCTTTATCAAGCAAGTCGGATAATGACATCCTACCGGGAGAAGCCAGAGCCAGGGCGCGCATAATATCTTGGCGTTGAGCTTCTCCAAATCGCGGCGGCTGGAAGCTAAATTTATCCCCATTGATGCCCAGGCCGACAGCGTGACCAGCGCGAAGTCCACGGTCGCTTAATGAGGCAGCTAAGATCACGCCGTGTTCCTCAGTCGAATAGAAACCCTCGCCCTTTTGGATGTGTCTATCTAAATCGAGGAGGATAAACCAGTCACTGGCCGGCGCGTGATCAAAAATACGGACGAAATACGTTCCCTTCCGAACGGAGGTGGGCCAATGGATGTGCCGCAAAGTATCTCCCGGCTGGTATCCCCGAACACCGGCAGCGCTAACGGTCGGTTCTCGAGCATATGTTCGAGCAGAGCCCTCCCCGGCACGACCACCTGGGGCAATCTCCACTTCGGGCAGGGATACGATCGGAGGGGTCACTAAAATTGTTGTTTTTGTCGGGAATTCCAGCTGGGTGCGGAACAAACCAAAGGGATCCCCCGTTTGGATCGTTACCGGACCCAAGGAAAATAAACCACGTTTGGTACACAATCCCTCTGTTCGCCAGCTATGCTCGGAAGATCCCCCAACTTCCGCTACCCTTCCCGGTTGGTAATCCGGCATGTCGGATCGGTAGATCACCTCCACCCACAGCGCCGGCAGCCATCCCAGATTGGTCAAAGTGAATCTTTCCTCCAACCGGTCTCCAACCTGAGCCCATCCGAAGCGCATTTCCCGCGAAAACCACAGCTTCGTTGCCAGCATACGGGTCCAAAACAGACTGAAGACCCACACGCCGCCCAACCCAATCAGGAGAATAAACCAACCACGATAAGAATCCAACAAAAAAATTACCACCAGCCCCAGCAAGATCCATGGAAATGGTCGATTTATACTCTGAAGTGTGTAATGAGGTGATCCCTTCATTTTTCTGATTTTATTATCCAGGGACTGCCCAAGCTTGCGCCTGCGGAGGAGGTAGCATGCAATAAGCGGCGATGTCATAATCTATCGACGTTGTTAGTATATCATTTGTGAGATTGCTAATCGCTTTTGTCCCAAATTAATCCCCCATATAGCTGACATTATTGGTAGAATTCATAGTGGGATGGATGCCCTGGATCGGGGTTACGTGCACATCCGCTTTTTTCCTTTCCAACGGTCTATGAGAAAGGAGGTGGCGCATCGAGATTTAAAATCAGCAAGATATTTTTCACCGAAGAATGTCTGCCGGTCAAGTTTTCCCTAAAATAATTAACCCTTGTAACTTATATGCTGTTTTGCGGAGGAGAACACGATGAAGCACAAAAAAATAGTTCTACTCTTGGCACTCCTGGCTACCAGTCTCCTGGTTCTGGGCGCTTGCGCCCCTCAGCAAGTAGAAGTAACCCGCGAGGTGGTCGTTACCCAAGAGGTCGAAAGGGTGGTTACGCAAGAAGTTGTGGTGACCCAGGAAGTTGAAAGGATCGTCGAAGTCGATACGCCGGAATTTCCAGAAGGCACCGAGCTCCAGATCCTGCAGTGGAGCCATTTCGTTCCCCAATATGACGTATGGTTCGACCCCTTTGCAGAGGACTGGGGCAGAAACCATGGTGTGGATGTAACCGTGGATCATGTAAACATCGCAGATGTTGCGCCGTCGACATCCGCGGCACTCGACGCGGGTGAAGGTCCCACACTGATCGAGCATTCCCTGGCTGCTTCAAGCTTCGTGGAAGGCGTTCACGACCTGACCGATGTCAACATGAGAGCCCAGGAGCTGTTTGGACCTCAGGTAGAGACCTGCACCGCCAACTCCTACCTGCCGGCCAACGATAAATGGTACGGCTACTGCCATGGATGGGTGCCGGATCCAGGTGATTATGACATCGACTTGTGGTCCCAGGTCGGTTTTCCGAATGGCCCCTCTACCTGGGCGGAACTGCTTGAAGGCGGCGCAGCCATCAAGGAGCAGTTTGGTGTCCCCATGGGACTTGGTCTTTCCCCTGAGATCGACTCGAATATGGCCATGCGAGCTATCATCTGGTCGTTCGGCGGTTCAATTCAGGATGAGAACGAATGCGTGACCATCAACTCTCCAGAGGTGATCGCAGCCACAGAATACTTGGTGGATTTGTACGACCAGACGATGACAGAAGAGGTCTTTGCGTGGGATGCCGCTTCCAACAATCAGGGGCTAATCGCTGGCGAGCTATCCTACATCCTCAACTCCATCTCCGCCTATCGCAGCCTTCAGAAAATCGATGCGGAAGCCGCCGATAACATTGGCTTCGTGGAGGCCCTGAAAGGTCCGAATGGTGACCAGCACGCTTCTGCCCACCTCTGGTATATTTACGTCATCCCCTCGTATGTAGAGGGTCCTGAATTGGAGGCGGCAAAAGCGTTTTTGCTCCACCTTACCGCCAATTACAACCAGGTCGTTTTTAACAGCGAACTCTACAACTTCCCGGCATTTGAAAGTACTGTTCCCCAGTTAGAGGGCTGGCTGCAAAACGATCCATTTGGATCCAGACCGCCCGATAAGCTCACGGTGCTGCTGACTGCGAAGGATTGGGTAACTTATCTTGGATGGCCTGGACCCTCGAATCCTGCCATCGCTGAGGTTTATGCGACCAATATCATTCCTACCATGATGGGCCAGGCCGCGCTGGGTGAATTGACTCCAGAGGAGGCGGTAGCCCAGGCAGAACAGCAGATCGAAGATATCTTCGACAAGTGGCGGGACAGAGGTTTGGTTGGCTGCGCCCAGTAACA
>DATCIL010000215.1:0-1771 GCA_036507795.1 Anaerolineales bacterium
CAAAACGGATCAGGACTCCTTGATGGAAGCGCCGGTAGGCAATCGACCACGTCCAGGGAGTCATGATCATCAGGCCGGTGCGAGCGGGTTCGACAATCTCTTGTGGCGCGCCCAGGATGGTTTCTACAACGACATAGTATAACGGCGTAAACGCCACCAGGATATGCAGGACGGTCAGGCCGGCCCCGGAAACCATCATAAAGCGGTAGAGCTTTCTGTACGAATTCCAATCCTTGCTCAAGGCAGTCGAGGCAGCCAGGAGCATGATGATCGGAGATTCGATGATCAGAGCGAGTGGGAAAACGACCCCACCATATGCGGCCAGGTTGATCTCGGGATTGGCCAGCCTGGCGACAACCGCGCTCAGCGCCGGCAATTCTGCCCCCATTAACAACCAGCTGGCCGCCAACGGCCACCAGGTGTGCACAATTCTTCTCGCCGGTAATCCCTGCGTGCCAGGTTTGATATTCATCTAATCGCAAATTATAAAGCTTTATAGAAAAACAATATCCCCCAGCTCATCCCCATTCGTTCCTGGGAAAAAAATTTCCATAAATTCGCAGTTCAAAGTCGAGAATATTATCGAGCGGCTCGATGGTGATCCAAAAGATTATAAGTCTTGCCAAAGACCAGGTTTTTGACGTGGCTGCTTTCCAGGAAGGATCGCGGAAAGCCTAAATCAATTGGACTGGCCTGCTCTAAGCGCTGCAAATGCTCTTCCGAAAGTTCATATTCCAGGCAAGCCAGATTTTCCTGCATCTGTCTTTCGGATCGGGCCCCTAAAACGGGGATAATTTGGCTTTTGTGCTGCTGCTGCCTGGCCCAGTTGATGGCGGCTTGCGCCGGGGTACTTCCCATTTCCTGCGCGACTTTTCTTAATTCTTCAGCAAGAAAGAGGGATTTCTCACTCGCACTTTTGGAGCGTGTCGGTTCATCGGTCGGTTGATTATACTTTCCGGTGAGCTCACCGCCCTCTAAAACACCCCAGGTCAGCACAGCTATATCTGTGCTTTTGGCCATGGGGAACAGCTCTCGCTCCGGGGCGCGATCTGCCAGGCTGTAAGGGATTTGCAGGGCTACGAAGCGGGACCATCCCCGCAAATCGGCGAGCATATTGGCCTGCGATACCACCCAGGCAGGGGTATCCGAAATACCGGCGTAAAGAACTTTACCCATCCTGACCAGGTCATCGAGCCCGCGCATCACCTCTTCAACCGGGGTAGTACTGTCCCACATATGTAGATAATAGAGGTCGATGTATTCTGTCTTAAGGCGTTTCAGGCTGGTCTCGACGGCCTGGACCATGTTTTTGCGATGGTTTCCACCGGCATTCGGATCGCTCTCTCGCAGCGTGAGAGAATACTTGGTCGCCACCACGAAACGCTCGCGTTCCGCTGCGATGAATTCACCCACAAACTCTTCGCTGGTGCCGTTGGTGTAGTTGACGGCTGTGTCGATGAAATTGCCTCCAGCCTCGGCGTATCGATCAAATATTTTGCGGCTTTCTTCCTTCGAGGCGCCCCAGCCCCAATCTTCACCGAAAGTCATCGTCCCCAGACAGAGCTCGGATACCCTCAGACCGCTTTTCCCCAACAACTTGTAACGCATGCATTACCTCCAATTCCTACGGGCCCTTTTATAAGAGTTATTATGAATGCTGACCTTGTTTTCTACAATGTACGAACGGTCAGAGCTTGCCTGTACAATAGGACAGACTTAACCGCATCTTCCCGGTTGCTTAAGCGACGTTTTAAGCTGCATTCTTATGCAG
>DATCIL010000216.1:0-3699 GCA_036507795.1 Anaerolineales bacterium
ACCCGACCCCTGCACGAGCACCAGGGTCGTGATGGTGGGAGTCGCCGCGTTTTCTGGCATTTTCCTACCTTCGGGCTTTTTCTGCACTCAAGCGGAATCCACGACCACCTACCTGCCACTAACGCCAACCGTTGGGCGCTCGCATCCCAATCGTAACGCAATATCGTCCATGCCGTATTCGTTTACAATGAAGACTGACAAAAAGGTAAAGAAGAAACTCAGCATGATTAAGGCAGAAGTAGAAGTTGAAATCAATCGCCCTCCCGAAGAGGTGTTTGATCTATGGGCTGATATGCGCAATGATAAGGACTGGCATCCCTCCGCGGTGGGTGTGGTTGAGAAGACTTCACCCGGTCCGCTCGGTCTAGGCACGACGTTCAGAGGTGAATATCGTGGCATGGGAACAGTGACAGAGGAAACCATCGCGTATGAGCGCCCTCACAAATTGGGGCGGCGTGGGGCGGCAAAAAACTTTCGCGTCGAATCGACGTTCACTTTTACGCCAACGGCAACGGGTGGGACTCTTCTCAAAGCGCGGGGGGCAGTGGAGCCGAGGGGCTGGATGAAGCTCATGGAACCACTGATGGGACTCATGATGAAGAAGCAACTGGCGTCCGTGATGAATGCCTTGAAGCAAACCCTCGAATCGCGTGCCCAGTGAAATAACGCAGATCGTGATGTGCCATCTGGTTTTGATTTGCAATGGGTCCAGCATAAAGTTCGGCTATTTCAACGGTTGAGGACCTGCTCCAATGAGTCTTCACATTAAAATGGGGAAACAGGGGTTAATCACTCACTGGCTGCGCCCAACACAGCGTTCTCAGAAACCGTACTTGCCAAAGCGCTAATTTGCCGGGTGGGGGATGCGAGGAATGAAGCCAGAGAATATAAAAGAGTTGGAACAAGGCGAAAATCTAGTTCGAATCTCAGCCGATATTAAATGCAAGCAAGGCGTTCTCCAAGGGAGGACGTCTTTTGTCATCGCTCCCTGCAAATCAGGCAGGGACAAGCCGGAAGCCGAACTTGGCCGCCTTCTTTCTCATGTACTTTATCTGTTGCTCTTCATAGTGTTTTTGGTACTGGTTCACACTCAGGGGTTCATATTCCACCTGGAACTTCAACATGCGATACACCACGCGCGCCAGAGTATGAGCGGTGGCCACGGTGGCCTGTGCGGGTCCCAGCCTGGCTCGTAAGCGCCTGTACATCACCCCAAAAACACAATCCGCCTGCTTCACCGAGTTCGCTGCCATGCGGAATGCTTGTCCAGCCCGGTTCTTGGTTTTCAATGTATTGTTCTTAAGCACCTTCCCGCCTGAGATCTCGTGCTTGGGTGCTAAGCCCAGCCATGAGCAGAAGTGTTTTTCATCTGGGAACTTATTCATGTCAGTTCCCACTTCCATGATCACAGTCTGTGCCAGCGAAACCCCAAAGCCATCCACCACACTCAAATCCACGCCACTGATCCGCTTCAAGTGCTTGCGAATAGCTTCCGAGTTATGCGGGATGTTCTTGCTGTGGGAGTTTCGTTTCCGCCAACTCAAGGGTTGCACTTCACCTGCTTCCCAGTCTGGGCGAGTCATTCCATACAAGCGTTCGATCTCATCATCACAGACATGGATCTGTTGCGTATAAAAGTCATACATGGCTACCGATTGTTTAAGAATGAACAGGTGCTCTTCACGCCATGTGCCCGTGAGCGCTTTCCCAATTTCCTCTTCACTTTTCTTGCAGCCTGGTTCGCGCAGGGCAGCCAATGTCTGTGGATCTCGCACACCTGCCAGGATAGAACGGATAATGGTCTGCCCGGTGACACCGGTAATATCGCTGACTGCCTGAGAGAGCTGCACATTCATTTGCAAGAGAGCTTTTTGCATATGCTGAACATGTGGAGAACGATGCTCCACTAACTGGTTGCGATGGCGCAGCAATGTTCGCAGGGCCACCAGTTCCGCCTGTGGGCGAAAGGAGCCTTCCAGCAATCCATAGCTGTGCAAGGTCTGGATCCATTGCGCATCGCTGATATCGCTCTTTCTGCCCGCTACTCTTCGCAAGGACCGCGAACTGATGAGCAGGCATTCAAAGCCCTGGCGTTCCAGCTCCTCGAATAATGGAATCCAATACACTCCGGTGCTCTCCATCGCGACGGTCTTCACTTGGTGATCCTTCATCCACTGAGCGAGGGTCTGCAAGTCTACTGTGTAGTTTCCAAACGCTTTCACGATCTGCGTATTCTCGTCTCCGGCTACGCAGGCCACGATCTCGATCGCTCCAATATCCACACCAGCAGCATGCAAATTCACCTGGCTCAAGCTGCTGAATGGATGGGCTTCTTCAATCCCTCTCGTTCGTTTGCTTTTCCGACTCATCCCATACTCCTTTCTATGAACAGCAGGCCCCGGTCACTTAGGAAGTTAGCTTTCTCATCGGGGTCTTTGCCCCCTTGCCACCAGTGTGTAAACCAATTTGACCGGCAACCAAGGTGCAGCGCGGGACTGCGACCGAAGGCGCGTCTCCATTGCTTTGTACGGCTTGTAGACCTGCTACTTCGGAGTATACTTTTGCTCATGGCTGGCCGGTTTCTCTCGTGGAAAATGATGGCCCCCATCATTACAGGGTGCAGCTGACGTCGGGGAGTCGCCGCGTTTTTTGGGCATGTTTCGGAACGATGGCGGTTTCCCGTTTCTGAGCCTGGCTCTCTCCCGCCGCAGCTTGTATACTGGACTCAAGGTAGAACCTTAACAAACGAATAGCAAAAGGGCGTACACTGTCTATGGGAGGATTGGAGTGGCTTCACCGCAGCTGGGGAGCTTTGGCTGCCCCTTGCGTTAGATGGTCATCCTCCTGCCCAGGCAGACCCTATTGAGAATGTTGAGGCTGATGTATGTCAGGCCTCTCATCACTTGCAAGCGTGGGGTAGGCGTGTCCCTCACTCACTCGCAGTGGACTTGGGCACCCCGTGCCACTCAGCACCTCCCGATCGGATCTGTTTTTTCCAGAAGGAGATGTTCAAATGCACACGATTGGAATTGATTTGAGTGCAAAAGGTGAGCACAAAGCGGTGATCGTAGATGAAGCTGGTCGCTTCGTCAGCCCGGTGATTCGCTTCCGCACCGATCCAAGTTCTATGGCCAGGCTGTTGGAAGTGGCTCAAGAAGGCAACCCAGATCAGAAGCTGCAGGCCGTGATGGAACCCACGGGCATGGCCTGGTTTCCGGTGGCGGTCTTCCTGGTCCGCCACTCGGTCACGGTTTACCTGGTGAACAGCCAGCAAGTCGCGGATCTGCGCAAGTACTTCAAGAAACATGCCAAGAGTGATCGCATTGATGCGCGCGTGCTGGCCAAGCTGCCTCTTGTGGATGCAGAGAAATTGCATCGCCTCGAGCTTTCGAATGCCAGGACGCTGGCCTGCCAGCGAGGCTGCAAGCAACTGGAGCGGTTGATGAAGCAGCGCACTGCCTGCCAGAATCGCATCATTGCCTTGGATCGTTTTGCCTGGCCAGGGCTGGAAGAGGCGGTCTTTGCAGATCTATTCTGCCCCGCAGCCCGGTGGTTTCGCGAGCACTGGTATTCCCCAGTGCGTGTCCACCAGGCTGGCGCGGAGGCGATCCGCCAGAAATGGCTCGAAAGCGGTCTGGATCCTGCCGATTCTGGGGAATGGATGAGTTATTTGGTCCCACTGGCTGAGAAAGTCCTGGC
>DATCIL010000217.1:0-1647 GCA_036507795.1 Anaerolineales bacterium
GACCGAACACGCTGATGACTTGCGCAGGACGCATGCGCTGGTAATGCAGTTTCCCACCGCACGGACAGTCGATCTCGCTGTCAGGGGTCGCTTGCATGGAACTCAAGAACATCCCTAAGGCCATTGGTTACAAGTTAAGGATCAGGACCATCTGTCAAGGCCGATTTAGGACGACGCTTTCGCTTGATAATGCCGAGCATTTCCGCTTCATCCGCTAGAAATTGTACGGGATCCTTCGCTTTGCTCTGATGGTAGTCCAGCGTGAAATGATACAGCCCCCGAAAAACCATCTCGATCGAAATCTCGCTGAACGGCCGGTGGAGCACTTCGGCGACCTGGTCGGTCAAGTCCACCAGAACGGCGTACAAGATCCAGGTGCCCCAGACTTGGACCTGCACCCCGTTGATCGAGCCGACCCAGAAGTAGGCCAGGCCCAGCAAGCGTTTGACCACGTTAAAAGCATCTTCGATCCGCCATCTCTGTCCGTACAGTTCGGCCACATATTCCGCCGGCAGCCGCTGAGGATCGAGCACGTTGGTCAGGTAGCGATACCAGCGCCCGCCGATCTGGATTTCGATCAGACGCACCAGGGTGGCGCACTGCGTGGGACCTTGACCCAGACGCACGACCCAATCATGTATCTGGGCGCTGGAGTGGAGCATACGCTCGACCTGGTAGACAGCGTTGCTTTTGATGCGGGTGACAAACCAGATGTTCGACAAACTGAGCCGGTCAAACCAGTCATAATGGGTAAAGCCCAGGTCAAACAGCAGCAAAACGCCTTTGCTCAAACTCTCTACCGCTCGCTCCCAGAAGATCTGGTCATGCGCCTGACTGTTTTCTTCGTACCAGACTTGCCGGGGCAGCAGCGAAGCAGCACTCACCAGGGCGGCAATCCGACCGGCCAACACCGGGCCTTCGCCTTCGCGCAGCAAGCCCACCTTGCGCAACAGGGCATCCAACGTGGAGCCATCCAGCACCAGCACATCCGGGAAGTGTTCCAAGGCCCAGGCCATGGCCGGCGACAGTGGGCGCTTGCGGGCTTGCCATCTCTGCTGCATCTGTGGCAAGATCTCCAAAAGCACCCGGTAAAACAACTCCGCCGGAAAGGTCCTCAGTCGTTCCGAGACGGCCTGCTGCGAGACCGGTTTGGCTTCCGTCCACAACATCCCCTGCCGCTTGAGCACCCGCACGGCCTCGGAGACCGATCCGATTTGGCGCCAAATCAGGCTCAAGACGAAGGCCACCATCACCGGCAGGGTCAGAATGCGCTGGCGCATCCCCATCGCCGCATAACTGGCCATTTGAGTGTAGGTCGCCGGGTGAACCACTTCCGTCAACAGCGCCTGAACTTCTTCATCGGGCGGCGCAGTAGTCGGACGTTTGCTGCGGTCCCGTTGGATGGCACGCGTGTGCCGGACACTAGTGGTCTTGCGGGGTTTTTTCTCGTCGCTCATGGGGGAGAGTTTACCCCATTGAGCCGCTTAGAAAAAGCCTTGACAGGTTGTTAAAGTGCTTAACTTGTAACCAATGGCTTAAGGGCAATTTCCCAGACTGAGATGGAACTGATCACGATTCGATTGGCGTTTTCAATGGCTTGTTCGGCATCTGATGATAGTTTGTCCGGATCCAGCGTCCAATAAAGCA
>DATCIL010000218.1:0-1274 GCA_036507795.1 Anaerolineales bacterium
TGTTGCGCCTGTGCCTCGACCTCATCCGGCGGAATTTCAATTTCCTCTTCCTTCGAGATCTCCACGAGAACCATGGAGCGCTTGAGCCGGGTTTCTGCCACCGGTTCGACTTCCTTGCGCAAGTCCTCCTCGCTCATTTCACGGGTTCTTAAGTAGGTGTCCAGGTCCAGATTCTGAGCCTGGAGGCGATGCTGCAGCTGGTGGATTACTTCTTCAACTTCTTCTTCCAGCATCTGGGGAGGATACTTGAGGCTGGACTGCTCGAGGATTTCCGTCAGAATTTTGTCCTGGTAATCTTCATCATAGCTTTCCTGAGCCTGGCGCTCCAGGCTTTCCCGGATATCCGTCCGCAGTCCCTCGAGGTTCTCGTACTCGCCCAGTGATTGGGCGAATTCATCATCTAGATCAGGTAGCGTGCGCGCTTTCACCTCCTCCATGACGATCTTGAACTGGGCGGTAGCGCCCCGCAAGGATTCAAAGTCCGAGTCTTCCGGGAAATGGTGGGTAAGCGTCTTCTCATCGCCACCAGACATCCCGATCAATTCCCGGGAAAAACCAGGGTATGGCCATTCGTCCTCATCCTCTTCGTCCTCTGACGCAATGACCAGCGAATGCGGGTTTTCCGCGATCAGGCTGGCTTCTTCGCCTTCTTCGACGATGGCGCGTTCTGCGCTCAGGCGAATGAAAACATGGTCACCAGCCTCAGCCGGCCGGTCAGCCGGTTCTTCAATGGCCTGTCTTTGCCTGAGATCCTGCAGGACCTTTTCAACGTCCTCTTCGGTGACCGCTTCCAGCTCATATGGAAGGCGCATGGAGCGGTAATCGCTCAGCTCGACTTCAGCAGCCAGCGGGACGATAAATTCGAGCTGCAGGGGCTTCACACTGACAATGTTCTCGAGTTTTCCAGGACCGTGCGGCTGAATGTCGGCTTCATCGATGATTTTCGGATAGAGATCCTTCAGCAAGATCTCCAGGCTCTCATCGAGGATGGCCTCTTCGCCAATGTGCCGCTCAACGATATGATAGGGCGCCTTCCCGGGCCTGAAGCCCGGAATTTTGGTCCGGCGGGACAGGCGGCTGGCGGCCTGGCGCCTGGCCTTTTCGAAAGGTTCTGGTTCAACTTCAACCACCAGCTTCACCTGATGGTCTTCGAGGTGTTGTGATTCAATCTTCAAAGTCTTTTCCTTCTCCTTCGATAATCAATAGATTATAACATGCGAGTATAAGAGGCATGTAAGAGTAACGTTTGACAGGCATAAACTGCTTTGCGACCG
>DATCIL010000219.1:0-2757 GCA_036507795.1 Anaerolineales bacterium
GAAAGCAACCAGGTTGAAATACTCCCGGCCAATGGGAAAGTCGATCCAGTTTTGCGGCTGGGGCCTGGCGGGGCCAATCGGGCTCTTCCGATCGTTCAGGCAATCCCTGAACTCCCGCCAAAAGTCCAGCTGAATCTGCTGAATGCCGGAAAGTTCGCCGAGCTCGAAGTCCTCGCTCTCTTGAGAAGCGCCCTCCCCCCGGCCGTTGGGCCGCACGACCAGGTTGAATTTCGGCGCCAGCGCAGAGTCGCCAATGCGCCACAACTCGAGCTCCAGGCCGAAGAAACGCGCCCTTCCGGCGGCGATCTCGTTGAGCCACTCCAGGGCGGCGCGGTGCTCGTCGCCGAGCTGGCCGGCGATCCATACGATGATCCCCGCCTTCAGAGCGGCGGCCCGCTCCAGCAGCTGCCCCAGGTGGACGCCATCCGTGCGCTCGAACTGGCTTTCAACCCAAACGCTCTGGCCAGTGGATGCTTCCCGGCAGAGAATGCTGGAATGTGAAGCGCCGGAAAAATCCTCCTCAGCTTCTAATTCCAGTTCCAGGTCAAGCATCTCGCCCAGCATTTGCAAAATGTTTTCCTGTGCCAGCCCAGGGGTGAAACCGTTCGTTTCGCCCGACCACACTTCTCGCATATCGACTTTTTCCAGACGGCCTAAATTTATCGTGGACATATCTTTTTTCCTAAATGGGGGGAAGGTGGGAGTTTGCCGGCCTGCTTCGCACGCCGGCAAACCCCCAAATCCCCTCTTCATTAATGTTGCCTTTGTTTCTAATATTATGCAGGAAAAATGCGCCGCGCGCAATTTCGATTTTGCAAGGAATTTGTCAGAAATTGATTAACACAAAGGTCAGAAAGAGGCACAAAGGCCAGAATACCAGCCATTTTTCTTCCTGCTTGGTGATACTTTGTGACCTTTGTGTTAAAAAATTAGATCCCTCAACCAGCTACCTGCTTTATAATTTGGAAACCTTCAATATTTTTCGCATACCTTAGCGCCTGACGGATGCGGCATAAAAGCTCTAGCCATAATCTTGTTGATCTGCCGCATCCGCCGCGCCTTTGCGATGAAAAAGGAACCTGCATGGAAAATACAGACTTAGCCAAACAACTTCAAGAGCTCTTCCGCGAGACGGGCAAAGCCCACCACCAGGCTTTCAGCGAGACGGACGGCGCCGACCCGGACTGGCCGATCTGGTACGCGGAATATGCCTGCAGCCGGCTGGGAAAACTGCTCAACGCCAAATTTACCAAGAGCGAGCTGGTCTACCTGATCGTAGCGGCGGACAAAGAACAGTCGCTGCGGGCGCCCGGGGCAGATTGGCCGGTTTATTTTACGAAGTTTTTCCTCGAACGCTACCGGCCGTGACGGGGAAAACGCCAGAAGCAATAAGCAATAAGCAGTACGGAATACGTAATACGTAAAATGCCCGATCCTTACTTCTTAGCTTTAGAACTGCTGATTGCCATTCTGTTCGGTCTCGCCATGCGGCACGCCTGGCGGCGAGGCCCGGCGGTGGTCTGGCAACTGCTGGCCGGAGTCCTGTTCGGCTTGCTGTTGGAGTGGGCCACCATCCAGCAGCTGCATGCTTATGCATACGGGCAGTTCTTTTTAATGCTGGGAGAAGTGCCCGTCATGGTCGGGGTCGCCTGGGGCACGATCATTTACGCGGTGCGCCTGTTCTCGGACAGCTCCACCCTGGTCGAAGGATTGCGACCTATCCTGGACGGCCTGCTGGCTTTGAACATCGATATGGCCATGGACGCCGTCGCCATCCGGCTGGGCATGTGGGACTGGGGGATGGGCATGCAAGCCGAGTATTTCGGGGTGCCGTATGCTAATTTTTGGGCCTGGTTCTGGGTGGTGTTCTCGTTTTCGTTCGGGCTGCGGGTGTTGAGCCGGTCGAACGACCGGCTCAACAGGTGGTCAAGCCCCTTAAGCCGGTGGGTTGCCCCGCCCGGCGCAATCTTGATTGGGATGGTGGGCGTATTGGGCTCGAACGCCTTGATCAGCGATCTCCTGGAAACCGCCTGGTACCAGACCACCATCGCCATTGTCTTGGGCAGCGCGCTGCTGCTGATGGTGTGGTTGAAACCGCGGTTCTACATGGAACCGGTCGATCCCCTGGTCTTTTGGGTGCCATTCGGATTCCACGCTTATTTCCTGACCGCCGGGTTGATTTCCGGCGCCATCCTGGACCCGCCCTTTCTGCTGTTGGTCAGCGCCGTGATGATGGCGACGGCCCTATACCTGCATCGAGGCAGCTGGCGCCGGGCGACTGGCAGATTGAATCTCTCTTACCACAAAGGCCCCGAAGGATAACACGAAGGACACTAAGAAATATTTAAAAAAATACTTCGTGACCTTTGTGTTAAACCTTTGTGCTCCTTTGTGTTAAAAAACTAGAATTGTCAGCCGATTAGCTGCGCCGGCTGATTTCTGGGGGTTTAGCATGACCAGGATTCCGACTCTGACGACAGTAAGATTGGCGTTGAGAGCTTTCAGCATGGACGATGCTCCCGTCGTAAAAGAGCTGGCCGGCGAATACGAGGTCGCCGCCACGACCGCCAACATTCCGCACCCCTACGAAGCGGGTATGGCGGCGGCCTGGATCAGCACCCATCAAGAAGCTTTCGAAAAAGGGGCGGCGGTGACGTTTGCGATTGCGCTGCGATCCGGCGGGCAGCTGCTCGGCGCCATCGGTCTTGGCATTGACCCGGCGAATTCGCTGGCGGAAATGGGCTACTGGATCGGCAA
>DATCIL010000220.1:0-5043 GCA_036507795.1 Anaerolineales bacterium
TACGAAATGATTGTAATGGTTGGCGCAATCGATGTCAACGGAAAGAGGGCATTTGTGTGCACATATATCAGGCACATTGGTCCTTGGGCGGCCCGGGGCACCAGATTCGCGCTGAAGATGCCGCGGGGGACGGCGGCGGAGTATATGCGGGGGCAAGAAATTTCGACTGCGACGAATGAGATTGCTTCGTCGGCAAAGAACGCCTCCTCGCAATGACATCTCGTCTGGCCGCAAAGAGCGCCGGGGACGGCGGCTGAGCGCTGCAGGAGCAGGACGCCGCCGGGGACGGCGGCTAGAGCGTTTGGCGGATGGCCGGTTGAGCACATGGGGATGGCGGCTCGGCGTTTGGTGGGCGGCGTCTGAGCATATGGGGATGGCGGCTGAGCATATGGGGACGGCGGCTCCCATCCGACGCCGTCGATCCTCCGGCCAGCCCGCCCGCGAATGAATTGCGGGCTGGTATGGAAAACATGCCAAGGCATGTTGAAAACCCTGGTCGAGCAGGATGATGAAAATTGATTAATCCCTCAGCAGGCAGGACAGGGCGGGTCTTCGCCTTGTTTAGCAATGCTTCGGAGCCAGGCATGGTGGCTGTTTTCGAAGGTATTTTGCCTGCACAGACCCGCCCCTACGGTTACAACAAAGATTATTTGGAGATCATTTGGCGGGCCTGGAGAATATCGGCCGGGCTCTTCAACTTCAGCGCTCGGCGATGAACGGAAATAGTGTTTGCAAAATTTTGACGCCAACCCGTTGATCCTTTTTAGCTTGTCGAGCACGCGGCTATAGACTAAAATCAAATCATGTCCTGGAACATGCTCGGTCACGATTGGGCCGTCCAATTTCTGAAAAAACAGATTACCCAAGACAACCTGCGCCACGCTTATTTGTTCACCGGCCCGCATGGAACCGGCCGGCGCACCCTGGCGCTGCGTCTGACCCAGGCGCTAAATTGCCCCCAGCCGGCCTCCCCGGCAGAGCCCTGCCTGGTATGCCGCTCATGCAGACAAATCGAGCGGATGGAGTATCCGGACCTGTCGGTAGTACAGGCTGAACAGCGCGGCGGGACGCTCAAAGTCGACCAGATCCGCGAACTTCACCATACCCTGGCGCTGGCTCCCTACGAAGCTCGCTACCGGGTGGCGCTTTTGCTGAGATTTGAAGAGGCCAATGCAAGCGCTGCCAATGCCCTATTGAAGACACTGGAAGAGCCTCCCCCCAAGGTTGTGTTAATTCTGACCGCCGAAAGCGGCGAGCGCCTGTTGCCCACCATCGTTTCACGCTGCGAGGTGCTCCGTTTACGCCCACTGCCGCTTCAGGTCGTTGAGGAAGGTTTGCGAGTGACCTGGGAATTGCCAGCGGACCGGGCGCGCTTGCTGGCGCACATTTCCGGCGGGCGTCCCGGTTACGCGCTGCGCTTAGAGCGTGAAAGCGAAGCGATGGCTCAGCGGCAGAACTGCCTGGACGAGCATTTCCGCCTGCTATCCTCGAGCCTGGTTGAACGCTTTGCCTATGCAGAGAGCATCTCGCAGGACAAGGAGTCTCTGCGCAACATTCTCCTGATGTGGTTATCCTACTGGCGCGACGTACTTCTGCGGGTCTCGGGCGCCGCAGCTCCGGTCGCCAATTTGGACCGGGAGCAAGAAATCGAAACGATTGCCGCCCGACTCGACCTGAAGGAGGTGCACAACACGGTGGCCTCGATCGAGAGGATTTATGATTTGCTCGACAGCAATGTAAACACCCGCCTGGCCGCGGATGTTCTGCTTCTTGATTTGCCTAGAATGTGAATTTACAATGAACCAATCCAACGCCGCCAGCGCCCTTTCGCATCTGGTCTGCCCGGAATGCCAGAGACAATTCGAGGCCGACCGCTTACAGACCTACTGCCGGGACTGCCAGTCGCCTCTCCTGGCAGTGTATGACATCCAGAAGCTGCGCCAGGAACTGACCCCCGGTATCGTCAAAGGACGCCAGCAAGGGCTCTGGCGTTGGGCAGAGCTGCTTCCCGTCCGGGATCCCTCCAACCGTCTCACGCTTGGCGAGGGCGACACGCCCTTGCTGCAGGCGCCGCGCCTGGCTGAGAGCCTGGGTCTTCAAAAACTATTTATAAAAGATGAGGGTATCAATCCGACCGGCACTTTCAAAGCGCGGGGGTTGGCGGTGGCGGTGGCGCGCGCTATGGAGTTGGGTGTGCGCGCTTTTGTCATCCCGACAGCGGGCAACGCCGGCGGCGCGCTGGCGAGTTACGCGGCGCGAGGCCGCTGCGAAGCGCACGTTTTTATGCCTCAAGATGCCCCCACAGTAAACGTCGAAGAAGTCCGCGCCGCAGGGGCTGAGCTCTATCTCGTGCATGGGCTCATCAGCGATGCGGCCCAGGCAGCCGCAGCTGCCGCAAAGACTGCCATGGAGCAAGGTCAAGACCCCTGGTTTGACTTCTCCACTTTTCGAGAGCCTTACCGGGTGGAGGGCAAGAAGACGATGGGGCTCGAACTGGCGGAGGCTTTTGGGTGGCGCCTGCCGCACGTCATTATCTATCCCACCGGAGGAGGCACTGGCCTGGTGGGCATGTGGAAAGCATTCGATGAATTGGAAGCGCTAGGCTGGATTGGGCCAGAGCGCCCCCGGATGGTAAGCGTACAGGCCGCGGGCTGTGCTCCTGTGGTCCGCGCATTCGAAACCCAGGCGGAGCGCATCGAACCGTGGGAAAACGCCAGCACGGTGGCGGCCGGCTTGCGCGTCCCGGCGGTTTTCGCCGACCGTTTGGTTTTAAGAGTCCTCCACGAAAGCCAGGGTAATGCGGTTTCCGTCAGCGACGAAGAGATTTTAAAATCGCAAAGCCAGCTGGCTCGAATGGAGGGAATCTTTGCTGCTCCGGAAGGGGCAGCCACGCTGGCAGGATTGCAGAAGCTAATAAGGCAGGGGTGGATCAAACCTGACGAAAATGTAGTCTTGTTTAACACCGGAAGCGGTTTAAAATACATTGATCATGACGCTACAAAATAAAGAGAACGAACTTACACGCGCCTCTCTGGAGCTGCTTTATAACATCAGCCGGGAGCTGGCAACTGCCCTCGATCTTCGAACTGTGCTCCAGCGCGTCCTGTTTTTATCGATGCGCAATATTGGCGGGATTAGCGGCAGCCTCATCGTCCTGGACGATAATGGCCAACCAGTCGAGTCTGCCATCACCTACGGCTCTCAGGTTTACGAGCGCACGAACCAGCAGCTGCGAGCCACGCTGGACTATGGACTGGCCGGGTGGGTGACGCGGCAGCGCCAGGCCGTGCTGATGCCCGACACCAGCCAGGACGAGCGCTGGCTGCGCCGTCCGGATGACGCCCCAGACCGCACAGGGCCGAAATCAGCTTTAAGCGTGCCGCTCCTGGTGCGTGATCGCCTGGTTGGCGTTATGACGCTCGTTCACCCTGAACCGGGTTCCTTCACACTCGACCACCTCGCTTTGGTTCAGGCGATTGCAGATCAGGCCGGCATCGCCGTACTAAATGCCCGCTTGTACGCGGAAAGCCAACGACAGGCCCGTGTGATGACTGCAGTAGCGGAAAGCGCCGGAGTTATTACGGCAAGCCTGCAGCTTGACGAAGTCCTGCAGCGCATCCTGGAGCAAATCAGCCAGGCATTAAATACCGAGGCCGTTTCTCTGGCTCTGATTGACCCACAAGAGGATGTTTTGGAGTTCAAGGCGTCCACTGGTGGAAAGGGCCAATCTATCGTAGGCATCCGCCTGGAGATGGGGAAGGGGATTTCAGGCTGGGTTGCCAGGGAAGGGCGAGGAGTTGTGGTGCCGGATGTCAACGAGGACCCGCGCTTCTATCCTGAAATCGACAAAATCACCGGTTTCAAGACCAAAGCTATTGCTTGCGCACCCATCCGGTCTCGGGGAGAAGTCCTTGGCGTCCTCGAAGCCGTGAATCCCATGGATGGCTTCTTTGATCCGGATGCGCTCCTGGTGTTGACCGGCATTGGCAGCCTGGCCGGCACCGCCATCCGACATGCGCAGCTTTTCGAGCAGCTGCAAGCCGCCCACCAGCGCTATCGCGAGCTGTTTGAAGACAGCATCGATCCGATTCTGATTACGGACTGGAACGGTCACATCGTTGAGGCCAATCGCCAGGCGGAATCCATGACCGATTTCCCCAATCACGCCATGCGCAACGTACGAATAAGCCAGCTGCACCAGCTGGACGATGAAAAATTGGGAACGGGCTTTGAAAATCTTGCCTCTGGCGACACCCTATCCTATGAATCAACACTCCGGACGCGGACCAGCCGGGAAGTTCCCGTTCAAGTAAATGTGCGCCAGGTAGACATTGATGGTGTGCCTCACCTGCAGTGGATCGTACGCGACATCACCGAACGCAAGAATCTGGAATCCCTGCGGAACGACCTGATCTCCATGATCTATCACGATCTTCGTTCACCCTTAGCCAACATCGTTTCCAGCTTAGATGTGATCGTCTCGATCTCGTCGCTGGAGGATGACCCTACACTCAAATCCCTCCTGGAGATCGCAATGCGATCCACCGAGCGTATTCAGCGCCTGACCAACTCGCTGCTCGACATCAGCCGCCTGGAAGCCGGCCAGCCGATTGTCGATCTCAAACCGACAGACCCCAAAACCATGATGCAAGAAGTTATCGAAGCACTGGCACCAATCGCAAAAAATAAAGAACAGCGCCTGGATTTGAATCTACCCGCGGAAACACCGCTCGTGTTGGCCGACGGAGATATGATCCGCAGAGTCCTTTCCAACCTGGTAGAAAATGCGATTAAATTCGCTCCTGCCGGAGGGTTGGTTTCAGCAGGCGCTAAACGGGATGGGGAATGGGTGCAGATGTGGGTTGAGGATAATGGCCCTGGAATCCCGAAATCTGAACATGAAAGTATCTTCGATAAATATACCCGTCTGCACGCAAAGGAGGGGCCTAAAGGCATCGGATTGGGATTGGCATATTGCCGCCTTGCTGTGGAAGGTCATCACGGACGCATATGGGTTGAAAGCAATCCAGGTGAGGGCTCGCG
>DATCIL010000221.1:0-1640 GCA_036507795.1 Anaerolineales bacterium
CAGGCGTCTTCGACAACAGGAAGATCATATTGGCTTGCCAGGTCAAGCAGTGTCGCCATATCCGCGGGAAGGCCGTAAAGGTGAACGGGCATGATGGCTGCAACGCGGCGACCCGTTTTAGAATGGATGAGGCGACCGCCATCCTGGCGAACACAAGCCTCTTGCAGGAAAACCGCCAGCGCATGACCATCCAGATTAGAGGTCGGGAGGTCGATATCGACAAAGAGCGGGTAGGCGCCAGCGCGCGTGATGGCCTCTACGGTAGCAATAAACGTATTGGGAACGGTGATCACGGCATCACCGGGCTCAACGCCAACGGTGACCAACCCCAGCCAAAGGGCATCGGTGCCATTTGCTACCCCTACCGCTTGCTGTACTCCCAGGTAGCCGGCAAACTCACGCTCAAAATCGGCCACATAACTTCCGCCAATAAAGCTGGAACGGTCGATAATATCCTGTATAGCGGCTTCAATTTCCTGGCGGACCTCTTCGTGCTGGGCACGCAGATCGACGAAAGGGACCTTCAATGACATGGCTTTCTCCTTAGATGAAGTAAATTGATGGCTAATAATCAATACTCAATGAATAGTTCAACGCCCCCATTGAGAAGAGAGCGTTGTGCGGTCTCCAAAACTTTTAGCACTTTGGCGCCATCTTCGCCGCTGCTGATAGGTTGCTGACCGGTGTTAATGCAGTCCAGAAAATGCTGGCACTCCACCCTGAGAGGCTCAACCCACTCCAGATCATAGGATGTCTCTTCGCCGTGGCGGTAGGAGGCATGGAACTCTTCCTCAGTAATGGAGTAGGGAGGCACCTCAACACCCTTGTCGAAAATAACAACCTTATTTTCGGCAATGTCATCATACACCAGCATCTTCTCACGACCCACGACAGTAAGGCGGCGCTGCTTGACCGGATCCAACCAGCTCAAGCGCAGATTGGCCATAACGCCATCCTCAAAGAACAACACCAAATAGACAACCTCTTGAAGATTGCGCGCAAGGTTCACGTAGCAGGCGCCACGCGCACTGACTTTTATTGGATCCTTATCCAAAATGTATTGAAGAATCGAGATGTCGTGAGGACCGAGATCCCACATGACGTTTATGTCGGGCTGCAGCAATCCGAGATTGACGCGGGTTGAGTTTAGATAGTAGATCGTACCCAACTGGTTCGACTGGATGACTTTCCGGACGGCCTGAACAGCCGGGTTGTAAACAAAGGTGTGCCCCACCATGAGGGTTAAGCCATACTCCGCCGCCAGGGCGACCAGCTCATCCGCTTGCGCGGCATTTGAAGTGATCGGCTTTTCGACGAACACGTGCTTGCCTGCCACCAGAGCATCTTTGGCCAATGGATAATGAGTATTTACCGGAGTAGCAATGACAATTGCATCCAGATCGCTATTCAATAAGTCCTCGTAATTGCATGTGGTCTTTACATCAGGATAGAGTAGGTTGATCTCCACTAATCTTTCCTGGCGCAAATCAGCTACCATTTCAAAACTGGCTCCAGGAAGGTCATTGAAATTGCGGGCCAGCTTGGGTCCCCAATAGCCACATCCGATCACCCCGATCTTAAGAACCTTGTCTACATCCCCGATTGCATAGCGAGAATCCTGGGATGCCTGGGCTAAAGTA
>DATCIL010000222.1:0-1188 GCA_036507795.1 Anaerolineales bacterium
GCAGAGGGATTCCAAATTGAAGGCCATTCCCCTCGGCGCCGCTTCCGAGTTCTAAGCCGGACAGTTATCGGCGCTTTTGGAAAACGTAGCGCTCTCGACCGGGCTCTTGGACGTGATTTCGTTGCCAGGTCGCACCCGTTCTTGGCCCTCAAAGCCCATTTTGCAGGTCCAGCGCTGTCGAATCGGGTTGAACTGCACGCCTTTCCCGGCGGCTACTGCGGGCTCTCGGAGATAGAAGAGGATATGGGCACGGTTTGTATGCTCGTCCACCTGTCCGTTTTTCAGCAAAATGGCGGCGCCAGAGGAAATGCTGTTGAAAAATTTATCGAGTGGATTCAAACCCAAAATGGTCACTTACACGCCTGGTTTGCACATGCCAGGAAGATTCAGACCGATTGGATCAGCATCTCGCAGGTGCCGTTTGTGAGGAAGCAGGTCGTTGTAAACGATATACTCATGGCCGGGGATTCTGCTGCCTTAATCGCGCCGCTGGTTGGGGATGGAATCGCCGCAGCTTTAGAAGGCGGCATTCTGCTGGCGGATTACGTGGCTAAATATCTGAATGAGACGATATCTGCGCAAGCGTTGAAATCTGGTTATCGTGCAGCCTGGGGAAGGAAATTTTCCGGCCAGCTGCGTCTGAGTAGTCTTTTGCAGTCCATCATGCTCAAACCGGATTGGATTTCATCTGGGCTACGTCTCCTCAAAATGCTACCAGGCATTGGCGGTTATCTTGTGCAAAAGACTCGAGGAATTGATGATCATAAATTTGAGAACCCCACCCCCACTTATTGAGAAGATACAGTTTGAGGTAATTTCCCATGAGCACGGCTAAGATTACTGGCCTGGGCACAGCCGTTCCACCTCAAAAATACAGTCAAGACGAGATTTTCGACCGGCTTTTAGCGCCTTACTTTGGAGACAAGTCGGTCGCCCGGTCTATATTCCGCAATTCCGGGGTAGGTTACCGGCATGCGGTTGTCGATGGCACCTATTACAGCAAAGCACGCGGTACGCAAGCCCGCAATGAACGTTACATGGACGAAGCTCTGCCGCTTGGCGAGAAAGCCATCCGAAATTGTCTGGATCAGGCCGGGCTTTCGCCCGGCGCAGTAGACGATTTTATCGTAGTTTCGTGCACGGGACTGGATATACCGGGGCTGGATCTGCTGTTGGCTGGACGCCTGG
>DATCIL010000223.1:0-1626 GCA_036507795.1 Anaerolineales bacterium
AGCGCTACATTAGTGGACTGATCGTATCCGAGAACAAAACGGTGGATGGGATCAACCGCTTGTTTGTGGTGGAGAGCCGGAACCAAAGTTCGTTGAATCGTCTGCTGACCGAAAGCCCGTTTTCCCTGGAAGAGTTGAACCAGTCGCGTTTACGTCTGTTAGCCAGTCTGCCGGGGACACAGATCAAACCAAAGGGAGTGTTGGGCGTCGACGATACATTGCTGAGCCACTAT
This sequence comes from Anaerolineales bacterium, assembly GCA_036507795.1. Taxonomy (GTDB): domain Bacteria; phylum Chloroflexota; class Anaerolineae; order Anaerolineales; family UBA4823; genus DASQQR01. The sequence continues at coordinate 234 of DATCIL010000223.1, forward strand.
GGTCAGGAATTTGAGAAGATTGCCAAGTTGTTCGACCATGTTACCCAAACCTATGTCTGGGCGCATGATCTGGTCACGCTTCACTACAGCGATGAAGAGACGGACTACCCGGTGCTTTTCCAGCTCTGGGAGCCGGTCGAGTTGGAGAAGCTGGAAGCGGGTTTGCGCGCAGTCGGGATCCCACTCAAGGCCAGCAAAGAGAGCCTGAAGGAAAGCGCCCCGCAGAAGTGGCGCAGCTATGTGCTGGGCGTGTGGCAGAGGCGGCAAAAGAAGCACGAAGAGTTGCGTGGACTCTATGACAGTAAGTTAATCCTGGTGGAGAAAATGCTCACCCAATGGGTGGCAGAGCATCCCAAGGCCCACTTGCCGGTCACCTTCGATAATTGGTTCACCCAACCTGATTTCTGCCGTTTCCTCGATCAGGAACTCAAGTTAGCCTATGTTGGTACGCTGGCCAGCACAGACAAGGTGAACTTGAAAACGGGGCAAATCCCTCTGGCAGACTTCGCCGAACGTCTCAAACAGGAACACCTGGCGGCCCTCTCGCACAGCGGGAAACCGATCTTCCAGCGCATCACGATTCCCTTCAAAGGCGAGCATGAAACCTACTACAGCTACTGCAACACTCACCGCCTGCGTAACTTCGGACGACAACGCTTGGTGATCAATTATCGCCAGGCTGACTTATCTGACAATCCGACCTTTTACATTAGCAACCGCTTGATCTGGCACGCCACCGGGATCACTCGCATTCGACGTCACCGCTGGCCCGTGGAAGTCTATCATGAGGAAGGTAAGGCCGAAGGACTGGACCAGTATCAACTACGGGACTTCAGCGCAATCCAACGTCACATTGCCCTGGTCGCCGTGGCGTACTCGCTACTGCGTGCAGCCCAACACGACCATATCCTTCGCGCACGGCTTCAACGCATCCTTCACCTCAATCTGGAAGGCAATCCAGCTTCCGGACGTCGAGCTGCTCAGGCACAAAGCTTGTGGTCTCTGGGCTTATTTCTCAGTGCTGGTTTGGCTCAAGGACAGTCCCTGCGTCAGATCATGGAACCGCTCCTTCGGAGTATGTGCAGGGCTTGAACAAAAAAGATCAGCACAGCCGCGGTTGTGATCTTGCCCGCCCAATCCAGGCAAGATAGGTTCGTGTTGCTCAGACCCGGAGCGCTGGCATTCAAATCCGGCTTGCGCTACCGTTTGGTTATTCAATTTTCAAGGTGCAAAAGTCGAGTACTAACTTACAATTTTTCCAGCAATTTGCAGTATGAACCATGTTCTTACAAGACGGCGTTCCCTTCGACACCGCCGGCAGGACGGTGTCAGGAACGTGCGCTCGCAATGAAATAATGAAAATTGCCGGGATTTGTTGTTTTTTGTGAAAGAA
>DATCIL010000224.1:0-3099 GCA_036507795.1 Anaerolineales bacterium
AGCGAGGACTCGTCCCGGCTGCATGGATCAGGCTTCTACGATCAACTTTCCGACCATCGTCGGGTTCGCCCGGCCGCCACAGCAAATGTCACAGTAGTAATCGTAAATTCCCGGCTCGGCTGGCGTGAACGTCGCCTCCCGTGTCCCAAGAGGAGGCGCGATAATATTGACCTTTAGATAATCGATAGCGAACTGGTGTTTTCCCCCGCCGTCGGTATGGAAGCGGCTGTCCACGCTGGTGAGCCGGACGGTCAGGGGACGGCCTGCCTTGGCCCGGATCACCGATGTCGAGAACCCTCCCATCGTCCCCTTGATCTCTACGATAGCGGCACGCTCAGGATGTGACCCTTCGCTCCAGAACGCGGGGGCAAGAAGCCACCCAGCCCCGACAACGGCGGCAGAGACTATGAATACGTAGGCCCAACGCTTCCACGACCTCATCCTTCTTCGCTGGCCCATCATCTGCATCCTTCTTTCTTTTTTGGTCGTCATCTGCCTTCCTCCGAATCTCTCGCCGTTAAGGCTTTTCGATCCAATCCTCGTCCCCGCCTTGGGGATTCAAGTAGGTCACTTTGTGCTTTTTCCGACCTAAACGTGGAATGAAAGCCGGGGTTACCGCACGATAGCGAGCGTACAGTTCACCAAATTCGACCATCACTTGGCGCTCCTCCCTTCGGGCCAGTCGGACATACACCGTCATCAATACAGGGAACATGATAAGAGTGATCAGGGTAGGCCACTGGAGCAAAAACCCAAACATGATCAGCGCGAATCCCAGGTATTGCGGGTGACGAACCCAGGCATACGGGCCTCCCATGGCCACGGTGCGAGTTATTTGGGCCTGGTAGAGCACTCCCCAGGCCGACGTAATCAAGATGAAACCACCGGCGATGAGCACATAGCTGAGGATGTGAAGCGAGTTGAAATGAGGATCGCCGCTCAACCCGAGCAGCGTCTGCCATAGATGCCCGGCATCGTGAGACAGGAAATCGATTTCTGGATTGAGGCTGACCAGCCACCCCGACAGCAAGTAGATGGTCAAAGGAAAGCCATACATCTCGGTGAAGAGGGCAACGATAAAAGCGGAGAAGGCGCCGAAGGAACGCCAATCATGGATGGTACGCGGCCGGTTAAAGCTGAAGGCAAAAACGATGAAGATCAGTGAATTGATGATCACGAGCGTCCATAATCCGTAATCAGTTGTCTCTTCCATTTCAGAACTCCTTGTCCCTACTCACGCTGTCCCGATCGCAAACCGGGCTACTTTGCTCGCCATGTAGGCGATCCCGGCGGCATTGGCCGCCAGTCCGACCCAAAAGAACTCCACCTGATACTGACTCGCCACGGTAACGAGCCCCGCGGCGCCGACCGCCGGGAGGATGTTCGCCAGGTAATGGGCGCAGCAAGAGATCATCGCGGCTGTTGACGTAGTTCCTGAGACCGCAAGGGCACTGCCCGAAGCGCAATGGCTGCGAATCGCGCGTCTAAGATAACTAAAGAGACTGACCTGGATTCCAAAGCCAAGCGCCAGGCTCAAGACAAAATGCCAGAAAGCAGCAAACTGACCTAGAGCAAAGTCCCAGCCGGAGACGGCAGTCAGGATGGAAAAGTACAGGCCCAGGAGAGCCGAAGCGCCTGCCATTCCCGTTAGGGTCGACTTTAAGATCATTTAAGCTCCCAGCGAAAAGAGCGCTCTTTGACTCCTGCAATGTCTTTGATCACGAGTTCGAGCCGCTTAGCCCCGGAAGCGGATTTTGGAAAAGCGAGAGTAACTTCGCGGTGATGGCCTCCCCCTTTGTTCTCCATTTGCGTCGGCTGATAGGTCTTACCTGCCTCGTCCCGCAACAGGCTCAGGTTCTTCAGATCAAAGGCATCAAGGTCCACGGAGTGGGTATCCAAGACCACTTGAAAGCGAGGGCCCTCCGGGCCTTCAGGATTGAGATAGGTCACTTTTGCTGTGACGCCTCCTCCCGAATTAGTGCGAGCCAGCCCTGGCGCTGCCGCTCCGAAACTCTGAGCGGCGCCAAACAGACCGATCAGCATCGTTGCGCCCAATAGGCATTTGAGTCCGTTGCGGATATCTCGCATCATTGCGGCCTCCTTCATTTTGTCCCTGAACCTCCTTTTTAACTTTCGTTTCTACGCATTGTGCCGCTGAAGCGCGGGAAAAAAGCGGGCGTCGCAGCCGCGTAACGCGCGTACTGTTCCCCAAATGCCGCCAGCACCTCGCGCTCTTCGCGGTGTGCGAGCCGCACGTACATTGTCACGAGCACAGGAAACATGATTAACGTCAATATAGTCGGCCACTGCAGCAGAAACCCAATCATGATGAGCGCAAAGCCGGCGTATTGGGGGTGGCGCACGTAAGCGTAAGGTCCGCCGGTTGCAAGCGTGCGGGTGCGCTGCGCTTCATAAAGCACTCTCCAGGCGGATGCTATCAGGATGAAGCCGCCGAAGATGAGCACGTTGCTGAGCAGGTGAAGCGGGCTCATATGAGGATCGCCTCGGGTGCCCAACAGCGTCTCCCAGATGTGCCCGGCATTGTGGGAGAAGAGGTCTACCTCTGGATAAAATGCGCCCAGCCAGCCTGAGAGCAGGTAGATGGTCAATGGAAAGCCGTACATTTCGGTGAACATGGCAACGATAAAAGCCGAGAATGCGCCGAAAGAGCGCCAGTCACGCGCGGTCCGCGGCTTAGTAAAGCTAAAGGCGAAGATGATAAACACCGCCGCGTTAATGATTGCTACCGGCCAGAGGCCATAAGCAGCTGCGTCATCCATTCTTATCTCCTTCAGGACCGTGCTTGTGGTTCCCGGCATGGCCGCCATGCCCCCCGTGCATCAACCAGTGCAGTAAGGGGCAAGCCAATAGCAGCAGGTATGGCAGAATACCGAAAAGATGGGCCTTATGTTCGGTCACAAGGAAGAACGCAGCGATACCGATGAAAACAAGCAGCACAGGACCGAAGCGGGAGCGCAAAATGTCCATGTGCCTCCTACGGTTGGGCGATGCGGTTGTATAACCACGCCGCAACTCCCGCTGCCAGGGCCATCCCCAGACCAACTCCAAGAAGGCCGGCAAAAAAGCCTCCCCAGGTGA
>DATCIL010000225.1:0-23815 GCA_036507795.1 Anaerolineales bacterium
AGGCGAGCCTGGCGTGGGCATTAAGCGGCCTGTTCTCCGGAGGGCTACTTTTTCTCACATCCATTCGTAACCGGCGGCTCGCCTGGTTATTGCTCTTAGGATTAATAAGTATTTCTGCATTACCTTATACGCCATCTTGGAACGGCGTTTTCTTATTCCTCGATCCCTTTCACCCTTTGTTGTCGTTATTTTTAATCACGCATGCACTGCTTCTGGCAGGATATGCTCGCCATGCGTTGCAGCCGGGAGCTTCGCTGTTGGGTGTGGAGCGATGGATCTGGTTGATTTACCCCCTCGGATTGCTGCTGCTACCACTGACTCACTTCCTGATCGGCTGGTGGATTCTTGATTCTCCAAGTGGTTTCCCCGTGTTGGTCTGGATTCTCGGATTTGTTGCTTTGGGTTTGGCTGCGCTCTTGATCTTCATCGGCTATAAGTTCTGGGATTACACCTCCAGTATCCATGATTTGTTAAGAGAATTTCTTTCACTTAATTGGTTTTATCGTTTTCTCTGGTTCACTTACCGTTATTTACGGCGGTTTTCTGCTTTCATTACCAGCATATTTGAGGGCGAGGGGGGTATCTTGTGGGCATTCTTGATTCTGATTCTGTTGTTATCAGTTATAGCCAGCGGTAATGGGAGCGGCTGAACATGGTCTTTGAATCCCTGGCGCTTCCCGCGGCGATTTTTCTGTCATTGACCGGATTTTTGCTGCTGATAAGCAGCGACTGGCGGGTAAGCATCTTGATTTTGGCTGCGCAATACGGTGGGGTATTTGCGCTGGTGGCCTTGAGCTGGTCGGTCGAAATGGCGGTGGTGAAATTAGTGGCCGGTTGGATGGCGGGGGCGGTATTAGGCATGGCGTTGGTCAGCATTCCTGAGGGCAGCTTCGTTTTTCGTCAGCTCAACTTATCTGGAATCGTATTTCGTCTTCTTCTGGCAGTGCTGGTCGTGCTTGTTATGGTTTCCCTGGCTCCTCAACTTGCGCGGTGGGTGCCCGGTGTTACGCCGGCCCAGGCGTATGGGGGCGCCTTCCTGATCGGCTTAGGTTTGGTGCATTTGGGACTGACGGTTAGACCACTGGGCGTGATCCTCGGCTTGCTGACGGTATTCTCCGGGTTCGAGATTTGGTATGCCTCGGTGGAGACGTCCATCTTGGTGTCTGGTCTTTTGGCGGGCATTAACCTTGGTTTAGCGCTGGTAGGCGCCTATTTTCTGAACGTGGCGGTGGTGGAGGCATCCGAATGAGCACAGCCGTGCTATGGATTTTTTTCCCGGGACTTTTGGCCGTAGTTCTGTTGGTCCTGAATCGCTGGGAACGCACGGTGGTGGTCGTCAGCGCTCTTTCTACGGCGGCATTGGCGGCGCTGGCCTTGTGGCTGCCGATTAATGAAACTGTTGAGATTGGAACCTTGAGATTGGAGATTGTGGACACCTGGTCCATTTTTGGGAGATTGTTTGTTTTGGGAGAGGCGGACCGCCCCGCTCTGGTGATGCTCTTCCTGACCGCATCTTTCTGGTATGGAGGTGCCTATGTTGCCAATACCAGGCGCTCCTTTGTCCCGCTGGCGTTGTTCATGGTTGCTTTGCTGACGGCTGCGATTGCGGTTGAGCCATTTCTTTATGCCGCCCTTTTGATTGAATTAGCGGTGTTGGTGAGCATACCGTTCCTTAGGCCGCCGGGCGCTCAAGCAGGTAGTGGCGTCCTCCGTTATCTTACATTTCAAACTTTGGGCGTTCCATTTATCCTCTTCAGTGGCTGGATGCTTGCAGGGACTGAAGCGAATCCGGGAAATGAGGATTTTGGTATGCGGGCGGCGCTCCTCCTCGGGCTTGGTTTTACGTTTCTTCTGGCTGTGTTTCCTTTCCACTCGTGGATTCCGATGCTATCTCAAGAAGCTCACCCCTATCCGGTTGCTTTTATCTTATTGGTGCTTCCGGCGGCAATTACCTTCTTCGGATTGGGCTTTCTGGATCAATTTGCCTGGTTGCGGAATTCGGAAGCTGCGCACCTGAGCCTGCGTACTATCGGCGCCTTGATGGTTTGCACTACAGGTTTGACGGCGGCATTTCAACGCCACTTAGGACGCATTTTGGGCTACGCCGTCCTTTTTGAAATTGGCCTTTCGCTCCTCACAATCGGCTTTGCTGAAGGGGAGCACACTGGCGCGTTCCTAAGTCTATTTTTTGCCTCCTTGCTTCCCCGCGGTTTGGCTCTCGGAGTTTGGGCCCTGGCTTTGACCGTGATCCGTGCACAAGGAGAGGATCTTTACTATAGAGATGTACTGGGCCTGGCAATGCGAATCCCGCTCGCGGCGAGCGGGTTAGTTCTTGCCCAGTTTGCCTGGATCGGTTTGCCGTTAACGGCTGGTTTTCCGGTGCGTATGGCGCTAATGGAAAATATTGCCCGGATATCACCATTTGCACTCCTCTGGATAATCCTGGGAAGTTTCGGATTGGTGCTTGGCGGGCTGCGAACTCTGGGTGTCCTGGTGACCGGTGAAGACGTAGTCCCCTGGCAAGTAACGGAAAGTGGCGCCCAACGCTTCTTTTTGATCCTTGGAATGCTTGGCTTGCTGATTGTGGGGCTGTTTCCAAAATGGTTTTTGCCGTTTTTCGTGAATCTACCTCAAGCCTTCGAGCAGTTAGCGCCTTGACGCAAATCGCGGTACAAGTGTTAATGCTATAATGCAATGAATTTCGAAAATTGATCTGGCAAAAATTGGATCTCCTCCTGTATTGCTGAAAATAGGATGCTTCTCAAAAAAGTGGGGCCTTCCCCTCTTGTTGAGATAATATGAAGATATCGTCTGTTGGAGAACGATTATGGAACTTGAGCAGATTTTAAAACATGTCGAATGGTTAGATGACGAGCGCCGTAAGGATAAGGATATCATTGCCAAGCAGGAAGACCGGCTGATTGCCATGGAGGGGAACCTGGATGCTGCTCACCACCAGATTCGAGAGTTGAGTACAGAGATTACGCGCCTAGCAGCGGTCACCTCCCGAATGGACCGCTTTGATGAATCTGTTATGCAGCAACGGATTGAGTTGAATAAGCAAATTGAGGATCTGGAAAAACAGGCTAAGAAGCGGGAAGAAGAGCTAGAAAAAGTGCGTCGAGTTGAGATGAGGGCGGTCGATGGAAACATCGCTGAAATGCGCAAGGAACTCGAGCCAATCTCCGGATTGCAGCGTGGGCTCCAGGCGCGTACTGAAGAGGAAAATCGCCTGGCAAAACTTATCGACGAACAGCGCGTGAAGATCCAGGATATCCGGCGCAGCGAGGAAGAATACAGCCGGACTTACCGTTTATTGGAAGATGGCCGGCGCCAGGATTCAAAGCGCCTCGTGGATTTGCAGGGAGAGGTATCGGCGCTGCGTAAGCGGGCAGACGAGCAGCGTGGTCAGACTGAGGTGTTGAATTCGAACTTCCGCAAGATTGAAACGCGCTTGAATGAACTGCTTACGGTAGAGGAAGAGCGCAGAGAAGCCCAGGCAAGTTTCATGGATAAGCAAGCGCTTATCCAGGTTGAGAGAGACCGTGTTTGGAGAGAGTGGCAAGCGCGCTTTGAAACTATAGAAAAACAAGCGGCTGAAGTGGAAGTACAACTGCAAAATATGGATGCCACCCACCGCACGGTGAAGCGTTCCACCGAATCTCTGGAAGGGCTGACGGAACGTGTTGAGCGGCGCATAAACGAGCTCACCGAGATGCAAAGATTGTCGGAAGAGCGCTTCCGTCAGGAATGGGTGACCTTCAAGGCCGACGATCAAAAACGTTGGACCAACTATACGCTGACTCAAGAAGAGCAGCGCAATGAGACCTTCCGCCATATGGAAAAATTGGGTGAACGCGTAACCCACCTGGAGGACAGCCTGCAGGAGCTGCAGGATCTCTTTTACCAGATCAATGAGAGCACCGAGAAGCGGCTGCAGGGTCTGCTTGCTCTGACCCACGAGTGGGTGGCGGCTTATGAACGAAGTTTTGGCCGTGTGCGTTAATCCGGAAATCAGCGAATGCGAGTTATTGGTACCGCCGGGCATGTAGACCACGGCAAGTCAACCCTGGTAGAAGCCCTGACCGGTACGCATCCCGACCGTCTGAAAGAAGAACAGGAGCGGGAAATGACCATCGACCTGGGCTTCGCCTGGATGACCTTACCGGATGGTGAGGAAGTCGGAATTGTAGATGTTCCCGGTCATCGTGACTTCGTTGAAAACATGCTGGCTGGGGTGGGTGGAATTGATGCAGCGCTCTTTGTCGTTGCAGCGGATGAGGGGGTCATGCCTCAAACTCGCGAACATCTGGCGATTTTAGATATCCTGCAAATCCAGGGCGGAGTTGTGGCGTTGACAAAAACGGATCTCTTCAGCCGCACTGATTTGGCCAGTTCTGAGTGGCTGGACCTGGTAGAAGAGGACGTTCGCCATGCCTTGCGTGATACTGTGCTTGAGGAAGCGCCGATTGTTCGAGTCTCCGCCAGGTCGGGGGCAGGGATCGAGGATTTGATGCAGGTCCTGTTCGAATCTTTAGCTGATAAGCCAGTTCGCCCCGATTATGGGCGGCCCCGCTTGCCGGTTGATCGCGTATTTACGATTTCCGGTTTTGGCACGGTGGTCACGGGGACACTGATTGACGGCCAACTGCGCGTGGGAGATGAAGTTGAGCTCCTGCCCGGAGGTTTACGCGGGCGCGTGCGCGGTTTACAGACTCATAAACGTAAGGAAGCGGTGGCGGTTCCCGCCAGCCGGACGGCGGTAAATATTACGGGAGTAAATGTCGACCAGATCCAGCGCGGCGATGTGCTCGCTCATCCGGGGGATTACACGCCAACCCGGCGTATGGACGTACGTTTTCGCTTGCTGCCCGATACCAGCCAGGCGATCAAGCACAATACCCAGGTGAAGTTGTTCATCGGATCAGCGGAAATCGTCGCCCGGCTGCGGCTCCTCGGCATCGAAGTCTTGCAGCCAGGTGAAGAAGGGTGGCTGCAATTGGAGCTGCGCCAGCCCGTCGTTGCTGTGCGTGGGGATCATTACATTTTAAGAAGGCCATCTCCAGCGGAAACGCTGGGCGGTGGCACGGTAGTGGATCCTCATCCTAAGGGACGCCATAAACGTTTTACCAAAAACGTACTGGCGCGATTGGAAGCGCTGTCCCAAGGAACGCCGGCTGAGGTGATGATGGAATCCTTGGCGGCCTTGGGGGCCGCCCCACTGAGGGAAGTCGTGACCCGCGCAAGCTTGCCCGAAGCCGCCGCAAATAAGGCGATTGTGGAACTTCAAGAATCCGGACAACTAATCAACCTGGAGGACGGGGTCAAGAATCTTGCGCCAATCAGCGAAACGCTGGTTGCCGGCAAAAGCTATTGGGAACAGATGACCTCGCGAATGGTTCAAATTGTTCGAAATTATCACGAAACGTACCCTCTGCGGCGGGGAATGCAGAAGGAGGAGCTGAAAAGCCGTCTGAAGAGTACAGCGCGGTTGTTCAACGCGGCGATGCAGAAGCTAGTGGTTGAGGGATATCTGGCAGAATCTGGCCCGTTGGTGCACCTCCCCGATCATGAGATCCGCTTCAGCGCGCAGCAAGAACGAGCGATTCAGGCCCTGCTGGCGCGCTTCAAGGCATCTCCCTTCACGCCTCCCACAGTCAAGGAGGCCCAGGCTGAAGTGGGCGAGGAGATTTATAACGCGCTTACTGAACTAAGGATTCTACTACCCGTATCTCCAGAAGTTGTATTTCGACGGGAGATTTACGAACAGATGGTGGCTGAAGTGCGCCGGTTGCTCGAAAAAAACGAGACGATTAGCGCGGCCCAGGTGCGCGATCACTTCGACACCAGCCGGCGATACGCTCTGGCGCTTCTCGAGCATTTGGATAAAGTTGGCGTAACTGTACGCGAGGGTGATGTGCGGCGGTTGAAAAAATAGGAACACCGCTGCGCTATTCAAATTCCCTGAAAACCCATTTTCCGTTTATCATGGTGCCGACCGGCGACAGATTCCCAATCAGATCAGGATCGCAGTTAAAAGGATCGGTTTCGAGAACCAGCAGGTCGGCACAATAATCCGGAGCCAATTTTCCCAGGCGATCTTCGAGATTTGCAGCGTAAGCCGCGCCGGTGGTAAAGCCGTGCAGAGCTTCGGAGAGGGCTAACTTCTGTTCGGGATACCAGCCTTGCGGCCCCGGCCTACCGTCCAGGCAGCGGCGGGTCACGGCAGCGTGCAGGCCCCAAAAGGGGTTGGGCGATTCCACTGGAGCGTCTGAGCCGTAAGCCATGCGGGTGCCTTGATCCAGCAAGGTGCGCCAGGCGTACGAATAAGCGGCGCGCTCTCCCCAAAAGCGTTGGGCGGCAGGATGGTCCGAGGTGACGTGGACAGGCTGCATGGAGGCAATCACGTTGAGCTGGGCCAAACGAGGCACGTCATCTGGATGTATGATCTGAACATGCTCGATTCGGTGACGTAATGGCGGGCGCATAAGGGGTGCCACCTTTGAATCCTCCGAGCGCTCGACCTGGCGCAGGTGCTCAAAAGCGTTGAGCACCTCGTGGTTGGCGCGGTCGCCGATGGCATGCACTGCCAAACTCAGCCCGTTTTCAACGGCGAGGCGTCCTTGGTCGAATAATTCTTCGGCGTCCAGCAGCAGCATTCCCCGGTTTTCCGGTTCCTCTTCGTAAGGTTGGATCATGGCCGCGGTTCGAGGACCCAGGGCGCCATCGGCAAAGGCCTTTATGGACCCGATGCGCAAGAAAGCATCTCCAAAGCCCGTTCGCAGCCCAACTTCTATGACATGAGGAAGCGCTTCGAGAGGGAGACTTTTGATCACCCGAAGATTCAATTCGCCGCGTGCATTCAGGATCTGCAGTGCCTGGAAGCAAAGCTGCTGATCGAAGTCGTGAGCTCCGGTAAGACCCATCTTCCAGAGCTTCTCCTGAGCCAGCCTGAGCGCCTGCGCTAGGACTTCGGCTTCAGGCTCAGGAATCATTTCCGAAACCAGCTGCATGGCATTTTCGAACAGGATACCAGTGGGATTTCCCCGCTCGTCTCGCTGGATGCGACCGTCTGGCGGTTCGCTGCTCTGGGCGTTTATGCCGGCCTGTTGTAAAGCCAGGCTGTTTGCCCAGGCCGCATGGAGCGACTTTGCCGTCAGATAGACAGGGTTGTGCGGGGCGACGGCGTCCAAGTCGGCGGACACGCCGAATTTGCTGTCCGGCCAATCATTTTGATTCCAGCCATGACCTGAAATCCATTCCCCTTGGGGAGTATGTTGTGCGCGTGCGGCAATTCTGCGAATGCATTCCTGTTTGCTAGAAGTTTCGCAGTTGACCTTTTGTAAACTTAACGCATAGTGCTGGAGGTGAATATGAGCATCGGTCAATCCCGGGATGATGATTCGGCCGCCCATATCCTGGCGTTTGCCGCGCCCTTCAAATTCTGAGAGCAGGTACGCGTCTCTCCCCAGGCCTAAAATCCGCCCGTGGTCAATAGCCAGGGCGGAGGCGGTCGGTTGGTCCGGGTCTAGAGTATAAACCTTGGCGTTATACAGGATTTCCATAACCCAATCTTCCAGGCCTTGTGAAATCGACAGAGAACGTTTGAATTATTCTATTTCTCCCAGCAGCTTATCCACAAGTGTGTCTAATTCCTCATCCGAGTAGAAGTGGATTACCAGTGTACCGCCCTTGCGTCTGCGATTCAGACTCACCCGCGTACCCAGGTGTGAGCGCAAGCGCTCCTCCAGCGCCCTTAATTCCGGGAGGATTGCGGGTCTCGCCGGACGCTGGGGGGTATGGCCAGTGAGATTGCGCACCAATTCTTCGGTTTGCCGCACGTTCAGGTCTTTCTTCAGGATGGTCTCCAGCACAGCGCTTTGCGCTTGCTCGGTAGGAAGCGATAGAAGCGTACGTGCGTGGCCTTCGCTGATCTTCTCCTCAACGAGCGCAGTTTTTACGGATTCTGATAGATTGAGCAGGCGCAGTGTGTTGGTAATGGCAGCACGACTCTTCCCAACGCGGTCTGAAATCTCTTCGTGGGATAGACCGAAATCTTGTGAGAGCTGGCGATAGGCCTCTGCGGCCTCCAGCGAGTTTAGATCCGCTCTTTGGACATTTTCAACGAGGGCCAGCTCCACCAGCTGCTGGTCGCTGGCCTCTCGAAAAATGACTGGGACTTTACGCAGCCCGGCCTGGCGGGCAGCCATCCAGCGCCGTTCGCCGGCTATCAGGACAAATTTTTCCGGCTGGTCGCTTTCGGTTACAACTAGCGGTTGGATCACTCCATGCTCCCGGATAGAGGCGGCGAGCTCCTGCAGCTCCTCCGGATCGAATCTGGCGCGCGGCTGGCGCGGATTTGGTGTGATGTTATCGACAGAGATTAGAGCGATGCCCGGGGTGGCAAGACGAGATTCGCTGCGGGGGATGAGTGCATCCAAACCTTTGCCGAGACCAGATTTTCTTGCCATGAGACCGTTAACCTAACTCTGAAATACCGGAATCGGGACTCCGTCTTCAACCAGCACCTCGCGGGCCAGATTTTCGTATGCCCGGGCGCCAGTCGAGTTGGGAGCGTAGATGGAGATCGGTTGACCATAGGAAGGGGCTTCTGCCAGACGGACGCTGCGGGGAACAACAGAATTAAACACCAGCCCGGGAAAATGGCGGCGGACTTCCTTCACCACGTCTGCCGATAAGTTCGTTCGACTATCAAACATGGTAAGCAGAACACCTCGGATGCGCAGTTCCGCGAAAAGCGCATCCCGGACGCGATCCAGCGTATCGGTGAGCTGCCCCAGTCCTTCCAGGGGCAGAAATTCACACTGCACTGGGATAATAACGCCATCCTGCGCGGCAATCAAACCATTCAAGGTCAAAAGACCAAGCGAGGGTGGGCAGTCGATCAGAATATAATCATACCGGTCGATGGCTTGTGATAGCGCTTTTTTCAGGAAGCTCTCGCGGGCTAATTCACCCACCAGCTCGACTTCTGCCCCCGCTAAGCTCGGGGATGCGGGCAGCAGGGACAGCTTCAGGCGCGGATTGTGCAGTACATTGCTTGAAACCTGTGAGGATCCGATCAAAGCCTGATATGTTCCCCCTCTGACCGATTGTTTATCGATACCAAGACAGGAGGTGGCATTGGCTTGGGGATCGATATCTACCAGGAGGACACGCTGACCGTAGTAAGCCAGGTATGCGCCCAGATTGATCGTGGAAGTGGTTTTGCCGACCCCACCTTTTTGATTCACCAGTGTATAGACGCGTCCCATAAATTAAAAAACTTCGACAATGCAGGATTCGATTTCTTTTGAGGTTGGAATTCCGTCAATCCCTTTGCGGGTAATCGAGAAGCTGGCCAGCTGGGTGGCGAAACGTGCCGCCTCCCATGGATCGCGCGTGGTTATGAGGCGAGTGAAGAAAGCGGCTGCGTAGATATCACCGGCTCCCGTAGCATCTACTTCTTCCATTTCGGGAGCTGGAAAACGGCGCACATCGCCGTGCCAGTACAGGCGGGAGCCTTTGGATTGCTCCGTAACTGCCAAAACTCGGCTGTAGGTCGCCATCTCTTCAATGCGGCTCTCATCCTCACCTACATCTTCCACACTGATCACCACGGCGCCAGCCTGGTCCAGGACAAATGAGGCTTCCGGCCATTCGGTTGGTCGAACGTTTCGGTCCTGATGCCACGTGCGCAGCCAGCCCTGAGGGGTAAGCCCGATCAGAGCGCTGGGGAAGTGCCGCACCAGGTTTGGTTCGACTTCCTGCGCAACCGGACCCAGGTGAACAATGGCAGCGTTGCGCCAGGCATCAGGGATAACATTAAGATCAAGGTTTTCTGCCCGGTGACGGAGCTTTAAAATGCGCCCATCCGGCGCAAAAATATGTTCGAAGGTGGTCGTGCGCTCAGAAGGAACATTTACGATCGGAATTTCCTCTAATGGACCGAGCGGCAGCCGCTCATCCCAGGAGGTTACAATTCCGACGCGCAAACCCAGGGCACGCGCCGTCAGGCCGGCATAAGCCACCGTACCACCCAGGCGGGGACCTTCTGGTGTGAGATCCCGGGTGATGTGACCGATTACCAGATAGTCTACGGGATCAAGGAGAGTTAGACGGTACATGGTTGAATTATACCTGAAGATAACGCGGGCAGCGCACTCGCGCACGTCATCTGGGTAGCGTGCGCGAGTGCGCTGCTCGAAAGCCAGGATAGCAAAAGCAGTTTACACTGGATTGATCGTTACCTTTCGGCGAGGTTCTTCACCGACGCTTTCCGTCGTAACCTGGGGATTTTCGCGTAATTCGATGTGAATGATCCTCCGTTCGTTGGCGGGCATGGGTTCCAGGATCTGTCGCCGGCCGGTTTTGATAGCCTGTTCCGCCATTCGGCGCGCAAGTTGGCGAAGCTGATTTTCGCGCCGGACCCGGTAGCCTTCCACATCGACCACGATCGGTATAAAACGCCCCAGCTCTTTGCTCATTATGAGGCTGGTTATGTACTGCAGGGCATTTAAAGTTTCTGCCCGCCGCCCAATTAGAATGCTCAGATCATCTCCATTAACGTTTACAGTCACCGGGGCGCGCCCTCGATCGTCGGCTTCAGCGTATTCGGCTGTGACCGTAGCGCCCCGCACCTTCATTTTATCCAGAAGTTCTGCGACTATTTCTCTGGCCGTGCTCAAGACGAAATCGTCCTCGGCGGAGAGCGGTTTTGATTTTGGCGCTTCTGGGGCAGGGGCCTGGCTGGCCTGCTTGACAGGCGTCTGCTCTGGTCCCGCAGTCGATTTGATGGTCAGGCGGACACGGGCGTGTCGCGAACCCAGACCAAACAGACCACGGCTGCCTTCATCTAGAACTTCGATCTCCACGGCATCTTGAGTAAGCCCGAGATCAGTCACGCCTTTTTCCACAGCCTCCTCCACTGTCGGAGCAATTATTTCTAAACTCGTGCGCTTATCGTTCATACAGACCTCTCGTGGGATTATGATCTAGTTGGGAGAAGACTTCGCCAATCAAGTTTACCCATTGCACCATATTGTAGAATTCCGATCAAGTTGCTGGCTACAAAATAGAGGGCTAATCCGGAGGAAAAAGTATAGGCCAGGTAACCCATAAACAAAGGCATGTAAAGGTTCATAGCCTTTGACATTTGCGCGCCCTGATCGCCAGCCGTGGTGGGCGGAGTCATCAGTTTCGTCTGCAAGTATGAAGTCACAACGACCAGAATCGCCAAAACCGGAACACCGATGCCACCAATGGCGAGCCCGAAATCTTTTTCCGGCAGGCTGAGATCCATCCATAAGAAGTGGTTGTTGAGCGGGATTAAGGCGGCGGCGTTGATGAAAGGATAAACATGCCGCGACAGGTCCAGCAATTGTATAGGAGTCACCGCCAGCGCCCGGATGATGGCCTGGTAAAGCCCGATGATGATAGGAAATTGTATCAGGGTTGGTAAACAAGAACCAAATGGGTTTACGCCCATTTCCTGGTAAAGTTTCATCTGTTCTTGGGACAGTTTTTCGCGGTTATCTTTGTATTTCTTCTGGATATCCTGCCACTTCTTCGATTTCTGCATCTCTTGCATTGCCTGGGTGCTCTTCATCTGCTGCGCGGTGAGCGGATAGGTGATCAGGCGCACAAGAACAGTAAATATGATTATGGTCAGGCCAAAGTTTTGCCCTAAAAAGCTGTAGATTAACAGCAGGGCGTTGATCATTGGGTCAAGGATTAAAGTATCCCACATGCTATTTTACTTCCGTTTTTTCTCTTGAATTTGTGAATAATTCTTACGTTCATCGTAGACTGAGCAGTTACTGCTTATTCAGGATTCGGGTTAAAAGCCCATCTCTTGGCACCTGCCTTGGTCAAAGCGACCAGGAGATCATCCGTTTCGATTGGTGTTACAAGAATAATCTCATCCGGATTGGCAGGAGGCGTGTATAACTTACCTCCAACTGGCTGAGACCAAAGTATCTTCCCCTCTAAATCTACTGCATAGATCGTGCCGGATTCGGTTGTGAAGTATATTGCACCCTTCTCTACCAGGGGAGAACCCGCAATGGGTCCATCCAATTGCTCTGAGCCGATTCGCCAGGCCTGCGTCCCCGTTGTGGCGTCAACCGCGTAAAAGTAGCCGTTTAAATCGCCGAAGTACAGGCGGTCTTCGCTCAAAGCCGGACCAGACCAAACCCATCCTTCCGTCGGAAACCGCCATAACTCCTCCCCGTCCTGGCTGTCCAAGGCCAGCATCGCGCTGCCGAAGGTGCCCACATAGAGAGCGCCAGCTTCGCTCAAGGCTGGTGATCCAACAATCGCACCGCCAAGATCTCTGCTTCGCCAGAGCAAGGTTCCACTTTCGGGGTTCAAAGCATACACGGTATGATCCATTGAGGTCACGTATAGGCAGGTGCATTCGGGGTCACTCACGGGTTGGGCCCAGCTTTCGCTGTCCAGCTCAAACTCCCACCGCAGGTTTCCCTCGAAATCAAGCGCGTAAACGTTTTTATCGGCATTGGGTGCGAAAATACCGCGCTCTGTAGCCAGTGGGCCGGCAACGAAACGATTCCTGGCTCCCGTAAACGTCCAGTTCATTGTTCCATTATCTGGATTGATGCTGTATAGCACATTATTGTAAGACCCGACAACGAGCTGCTCATCTGGGGTAAGGGTCGGTTCCGTATAAAAGGTGATTTGATTATCCGGCTCCGCTGGAAAGCGCCAAACTTCATCCCCATTGGATGCATCGACGGCGTATACGTGCGTATTATAAGCAATGAATGCTGTCCCTCCATTAACGAACAAACCAGGCCAACTGCTGGCAGTTGTAGCCCCTCCGGCGCAAGCGCTGAGCGTGCCCGCTAAAAGCAGTAGAAAGGTTGTGATGAGTAAATGCTTAGGTTTCATTGATTGTGTTTTTGTAGACCTCAGACTTTGAGTTTGCGCGTGATCGTTCTCCACCAAACGATCAGGGAACCGGGTCATAGCCTCCTGGGTTGAACGGATTGCATCGCAAAACCCGCCAGATCGCCAGCCCGCCTCCCTTTATTGCGCCATGCTTGTAAATAGCGTGGTATCCATAATGGGAACACGAGGGGTGAAAGCGGCAAGTGTTTGGCGGCAGTGTGCGCGAGATTGTCAGCTGGTAGAGCCGGATGAGCGCCAGCATCACGAAGCGGGGGACATTTCCTAGCCGCAGCGGCAAGTCGCGCAAGCGCGGCTCAGCTGGATGTTCGTGATCTCGTTGAAATTGAGTTTCCATGGGGATCTTTTAGCAGGCGAGCGCGTCTCAAGAGTTCCTTTAATATCTCCTGGCATTGTTGCATAGTGGCCTCCTGCAATGGACGGCGAGCCAGTATGATCAGGTCCCATCCGGGTTCTATCTCCGGGATCAGGGGGCGCAATGCCTCTCTTATCCGGCGTTTGGCGCGATTGCGTTGAACTGCTTTGCCAAGAGAGCGTCCGGCAGCTACGCCGAACCGGGAATCGTCGAGATCGTTGGGATGAGCGATCAACACGATAAGCGGGTGCGCATAAGATTTTCCCATTCTCCGCACCCGCTTGAAGTCGGTTGATTTGGTCAGGCGGAACCTGCGCTTCAAGGAATCTCGCCAGTGTGATTGGATGCCTAGGTCGATTAGCTCTTCCAGTTGGTCTTCTTGACGTGATTATTCTTCTTTACCGACAAGCGATAACGTCCTCTGCGGCGGCGGCTCTTAAGCACATTTCGCCCCGATGAGGTGGACATGCGTGCGCGAAATCCGTGCACGCGCGCTCGGCGTCGTTTTTTGGGTTGATAAGTTCTTTTCGGCATAACTCTTTCCTAATAATATGACTAACCCAGCTTCCATGAAGACAGGTAACTTATGCTACAGACAAACCTTGATTATACTTGAACGACTGGCATTAGTCAAATTTGACTCAGTTATTTTGCACAATTCTGAATGCGGTCCCTCCGATTGCCAATGGGACCCGGAAGGTAACACCGCGAAAGGGCAAAGCAACTACGGCGGCCACGTTCAGCAGCCAGGCTGCCTCAATCACCAGCGCCAAAAACAAGAAGCGCCTGTCGCCCTATTGCAAAGTCATGAAGATCGCCTCAATCTCGGAGAAACGCCCAAAGATAAAAATCAAGCTGGGCAGCAGCAAAAGGGCGAACCAAAATTTTCGCATGGAAGTGCGGCTGTTTATCCTCTGCGCCGTCCGCCCATGCCCAAGATCAGGGTAAGATAGTAAAGCAGCTGCATGACTGCGGTTACAAGGGCGGCCACATAGGTCAACGCGGCGGCATTCAACACGTGGTTCACCCCGCGCTGCTCCTCAGGCCCTCTGATTAAGCCCGATTCCACCAGCAAACGTTTTGCTCGCGCGGAAGCGTTCAACTCCACGGGGATGGTCGCCAGGGCGAACAGCGCTCCGCCTGAGAAGACCACCACTCCAAGCAGGGCGATGTCGGTTAATTGCAGAATCAGACCAATAATGATCAGAATCCAGCCCAGGTACGAACCGATATTGACTGCGGGCACGAGGGCTGATCTCAGGCGCAGTGCCAGGTAGCCCTCTTGATCTTGCACGGCGTGGCCGAGTTCGTGCGCGGCGATCGCTAAGGCCGCAACCGAATTGCCCTGGTATACGCCTTGGGAGAGGCGCAGCACCTTCTTCCGGGGATCGTAATGATCAGTCAACCTACCAGAGACACCCTCGACGTGCACATCATACAGGCCAGCTGTGCGCATCAGGCGTTGGGCGGCTTCGGCGCCGCTCATGCGGCTGCTGGCAGGCACCCTGCTCCACTTCTGATAAGCGGAATTCACGTACCATTGCACTGCCAGCATCAAGATGATGGCTGGCGCCATAAAGATAATGTAGTAGGGATTGAAAAAACCAATCATTTCTCTTTTACCTCATCTCACTGGATCTTATTGATGAACAATTTGGCTGGAAATAAGCGAGGTTTGATTTTTGGCGACCAGGTCAACCGCTTTCTCCAGCTGTGGGTCACGATCAGCCTCCACATCTTCTTGCGTCATTTCCACCACCACATCCGGTTCGAGGCCGGAATCGTGAATGGTCCGTCCGTCAGGTGTCAACCACCGGGCGATGGTCACCCGCACTGCGCCCTGGTTATCATCCAGAGGAATCCAGTTCTGAACTGATCCCTTGCCGAAGGAAGTTGTGCCAACCAGGATACCCCGGTCGTGATCCTGAATGGCTCCGGCGACGATTTCTGACGCCGAGGCAGATCCTTCGTTGATGAGTACAACCAGAGGAATTTTGGTAGCCAGACCACCCCTTTGGGCGGTGTATGTATCGCGCTTGCCGTCGCCATATTCTTCGTACATGATCACGCCGTCGCCAACAAACTCAGAGGCCACCTCAATTGCAGTGGTTAAAGCGCCGCCGGGATTGTTACGGAGATCCAGTATCAAGCCTTTTGGCTCTTGCTCGAGCAAATCCCTCAGCGTCTCACGCAACTCCTCAGTGGAGCGATCTCCGAATGTGATCAAGTTGACGTAGGCAATATTCTCTTCAAGCATCCGGCTGTCAACGCTGGGGACGGTGATGTGGGCGCGTGTCACGGTAACATCGAAGGGTTCTTGAACTCCTTCTCGTCGCACGGTCAGGGTGACATCCGTACCAGCGGGACCAAGCACCCGGCGGATGACCAGGCTTCCGTCGATGTCGGTCATGTCCTCTCCATCGATGGCGATGATCTCATCGCCGGGTTTCAGGCCCACCTCCTCAGCAGGAGAATTCGGCATTGGACTGACGATGGTTAGATATTGTCCCGTGGGATCGACCCAGGCGCCGATTCCCTCGTATTCTCCTTCAAGCGGGATGTTCGCCTGGCGAAACTGGTCCGGATCCATATAAGAAGTATGGTCATCTCCCAGGGATTCCAGCATACCGTCGATTGCGCCGCGCATCAGGGTTTCATCATTAACTGGCTGGTCAATATACTGGTCGTGGACGATATCCCAGGCCTGCCAGAAGGGTTCGAACAACGCCTCGCGGTCTACTGGAGCCTCAACCCGCGGCGTGCTCTCAGACCGGTTGGGCGTGAGCTGCAGGAGCGGAAAAGTCTCCGCCAGCGGCTGCGCATCGGGCGCAGCGTAAGCCTGTCCAATAAAAAATCCGGCCGAGCAAGTGCCTGCCAGCAAGATGAGCGCCACCAAAATGCCACCGGCATAGAGCATGGCTTTAGACTTCATAGATCTCAATCTCCTAATCATTAAAAAAATCAGATAATTGCTATCTTAAAGATTACCACATCTTGATTAGAGAAATATAAGATCGATACAAATGAATTACCTTCTTAATCGAGAAGTTGCCAACTGAAATATCAGAGGGTATGAATGGATTGCAAATATTCCTGGAACGAAGCCGGATCAGTTACCTTTTCAGTATACGCCAGTAAGGCTTCTCCATCTAATGGATAGCTGGGGTGACAGGAGGTCGGCGCGGCGCCACCCTTGGCGAGCACAACACTATCGACAAAGGGCGCTACCAGGTCGGCTTTGGTCAATTCCGGGACAATTTCCTCGGTCGTAAGGATGACCCGGTGGGCTGCCAGGCAAAGTTCTTCGTCAACCCCTTTGTTATCTCCGATAATCGCATTGCCCTCCGGGTCAGCTTGCAGGGCGTGGATAACGGCTACGTCGGGGTGAATGGCAGGGAAAGCCATCAACTCTTCGCCCGTATAAGGGTCGACTACCGTGCGGACATCCGGGCGCAGTTTTGGCAGGTCTGTCCCGAGCCATGCTCTCCCCGGCATGAAGCCAATGCCAGCGAGATTTGCTCGCAATCCGAGGGCCAGGCTGGCCTCGCTCTCTTCGACGATTTCGATTTCTCCCCGGTTGGCATAGTAAGTAAACATTGGGGCCAGGCCGAAGGACTCTAATCCAAAGTAACAGGTGCGCACTCGCGAAACCATCCCTTCACCAACCAACAGATCGCTTTCCAAACCGGCGGTGAAAGCGAGCAAGGTCAAGTCCTTTGGATTTCCGGAGGACCGGCGGTGCCGCATCAGAGCCCTCACGAAGGCCATGGGGCGGCGGTAGAGGGTAACGCCTCCCAGAGCTAAAGTGCAACCCGGCGAAATCATGGAGACGGCCTCTTCCATTGAGATTTTTTTACTCTTCATCTCGTATTCTCTTTTTTTTCAATGCGGCGACGCGTTTTGACAATTCATGGAGGGCTTCGTCTTCCTCCTTCCAAGGTTGTCTGGCTCGCTGGGCGGCCCGGCGGAATAAATCGATCTGGGTTTGCGTGCCTCCACCGCGCAGGGAAACATAGAGGGCGGCATTGATGCCAATTACAAGAAAAAGCGTCAAGCAGACAACCAGCAATACATTATCCGTTTCCATGCCGTTCATCTCCTGTGCCATTTCCACAAGAACATGCTGGGCGAATGCCTGCCGATCTAACCCTGTATCCGTCCATTCGACCACAACTCGGGCACCACCTGGGGCAATTCGACCAGATAGCTGATCCTGTGATCGGCCGCCGGGCAATTTTGATCCTCGCCGACCAGAACGGTGGTAAATCCAATCTCCTGGGCCGGCGCAAGGTTGCTAGGCGAATCATCGATGAGTATACAACGTTGCGGATCAGGCTCTCCCGCCAAATCTAAAGCCATTCGATAAGCCTGAATTTCTGGTTTGCATTGAAATTCGAGCGCACGGACATCAACAATGCCAGAGAAACAATCGGCCAGTTCTAGAATAGCCAGCACGCGCCGGGCATGATCGCTATCTGCATTTGTAAATATCCATTTTTGCTGCGGCAGGCTCTCCAATACAACGCGCAGCCGAGGTTCCGCCTTTAAATATTTTTCGAGGGGCAGATTGTGTACGAAAGCCAGGTAGTCATTCGCATCAACACCATGATGGATCTGTAAGCCTCGTAAAGTTGTCCCATATCTCTCAAAATACTGCCGGCGGAGATTGGACACATTCTCTTTGGGCAGGTTGAGGCGTTCGAGCATGTATTGGGTCATCCGGACACGGATGGCATCCCAAAGACCGGTACTGTTGGGGTACAACGTGCCATCCAGATCGATGAAGAGGGTTGTGTAGCCCATAAATTGAAGTATAACTGAAAACGTAAAACGTGAGGTCTGGTTACTGAGAGGCTTTATGGGAGAAGGTATAATGATCGAGGATAGGGAGATTTATGACCATTCGTATTTTGTCGCCTGAAGTTGCTTCTCAAATTGCCGCCGGAGAGGTGGTTGAACGACCGGCGTCGGTGGTTAAGGAATTATTGGAAAACTCCCTGGATGCGGGCGCTGAGGAAATTTCCATTACAGTCCGGGAGGCTGGTCGCCGGTTGATTGAAGTTGGAGATGATGGCCAGGGAATTCCCGTAAAAGAACTGGCTTTGGCCGTTTCCCGCCACGCGACCAGCAAATTAAGCAGCGCAGAAGAGCTGTTCAAGATCGCTACGCTCGGATTTCGGGGAGAAGCCCTGGCGTCAATCAGTTCTGTCTCACGAATGACGATCACGTCCCGGGCGAAGGAAGATGAAGTTGGCGGTCGCTTATATGTGGAAGCGGGACGTGCAGAGCCGGTCAGGCCAGTCGGAACGCCGATGGGCACGGTTGTGCGGGTGGAAGATCTGTTTTTCAACGTTCCGGCGCGGCTGAAGTTTCTGAAGACGAACATCACCGAGAGGCGGCACATCGATGAGCTGGTAACGATGTATGCCCTGGCTTATCCTGGCGTACGCATTCGCCTGCTTCAAGAGGATCGCGAGTCGCTGCGAACGAGCGGAAATGGCGACCGCCGGGAGGTCTTGGCGGCGCTATATGGAGTCGAGACCGCCCGCCAAATGCTCGAAGTTTTTGCCGAATATGATGACCTATCTGTGACAGGTTTCATCAGTCCGATCTCTCTGACGCGGTCGAACCGGCGGGAGATTAACTTCTTTATAAACGGAAGGTGGATCCATGAGGCCGCTTTAACGACCGCATTGGTCCAGGCTTACCATACGATGCTCATGGTTGGACGTTATCCGCTGGCCGCCCTTTTTATTGATATTCCTCCCGAGTTGCTGGACGTCAACGTGCATCCGGCCAAAGCCGAGGTGCGGTTTCGCGACAAGGACAGGATTTTTAGCGGCGTCCAGAGGGCCGTCCGGCGAGCATTGCTGGCATATACGCCCGTGCCCGAATTGACCAGCCAGCTGGATTGGTCCCGGAAGCGGGAGACTGACCAGCCTTTCGACAGGTTCGACTGGGCTGTTACCAGCGGAGAGGAAAGCGAGCCAGACGCTGCAACTGCAGCAAATTTGCAGCCGTCCATCCCTGGGCAGAGTGCGCTGCTGCTGCGTCTGGTCGGCCAGGTCGCCATGGCTTATTTGGTTGCGGAAGGACCCGATGGCTTGTATCTTATTGACCAACACGCGGCTCACGAGCGCGTCCTCTTCGAGCGTTTTAGCGCCCAGCGAGGCGATAAGATCCCATCTCAGAATCTTTTGGATCCCGTCACGGTGAACTTTCCACCAGCCAGCGCTCGACTCTTATCGGACCAGTTATACATAATAAAGAAACTTGGTTTTCAGGTCGAGGAATTTGGTGCCAACACCTTCCTGGTACGATCCATCCCAAATCTGCTGTCCGGCAGCGATCCGGCGGCGGCGCTGCGGGTGTTGGTGGAGGATTTCGAGGAGGATGAAACTCCGCTGGGAGACCAGATTGAGGCCAGGATCATCGCCCGGGTGTGCAAGCGTGCAGCGGTCAAAGCAGGACAGGCGCTTTCGAAAGAAGAGCAGGCAGCTTTGTTGAGGGATTTGGAGACCTGCCAATCGCCGCGGACCTGCCCGCATGGCAGACCCACCATGATCCACCTATCCGTGGATTTACTGGAGCGGCAGTTTGGGCGGAAGGGGGCGCGTTAGCAGAGGATGAGGAGGGAGGAGCATGAAAACGAAAGCGCTCTTTGGTCTTCTGAAAGAGACCTTTCAGGAGTGGAGCGATGACAAAGCGCCGCGTTTAGCCGCGGCGCTATCTTTCTATACGATCTTCTCCCTGGCTCCCATCCTGATCATTACCATTGCGGTTGCCGGATTTTTCTTGGGACAGGCCGATGTCCGGGAAAATATTCTCATGCAGGTTGAGACAACTTTTGGCCCGGATGCCGAGGAGATGGTGGAGGGATTGATTGACGACGCCAGCAGGCCAGGGTCTGGCGTGGTTGCCACCATCATCGGCACGATAACGATCATCGCCGGCGCGACGGGAGTATACGGCCAGTTACTGGAGGCGCTAAACACAATCTGGGAAGTTGAACCTGCGCCCGATTCCGGTATTTTCGACACGTTGCGAAAGCGGCTGCTCTCATTTACCATGGTTTTGGGCATTGGCTTTCTGCTGCTGGTATCTCTAGTTATCAGCGCAGCGTTATCGGCGATCAGCCAATATTTCAGCGAATTGCTGCCGGGCATCGACATTTTCTGGCAAATCCTTGACCTGGTTGTTTCCTATGCTTTAATCACACTGCTGTTTGCCATGATATTTAAAGTGCTGCCAGACGTCGAAGTCGCCTGGAGCGACGTCTGGGTAGGAGCAGCCTTCACGGCCTTGTTGTTCACAATCGGCAAATTTCTCTTGGGCTGGTACCTGGGAACCAGCACACCCGGCTCTACTTTTGGCGCGGCCGGTTCGCTGGTCGGCATCCTGCTGTGGGTTTATTACTCTGCGCAAATCCTTTTATTTGGAGCCGAGTTCACCAAGGTCTACACGCGGCGCCATGGATCGAAAATACGCCCGGCAGAAAGATAGTATGTTATTCGCTTACACTGGACTTTAAGGGAAGAAAAACGGTAAAAGTTGATCCCACCCCTACCTCGCTCTCCATCTCAATCCGGCCGCCATGGGCTTCAACAATGCGTTTGGTTATCGCCAATCCCAGCCCGCTGCCCGGCGCCATGTTTTCAGCCGAGCGCACCCGATAGAACTTCTCAAACACGCGCTCTTGATCTGGTTTAGAAATTCCCGGACCGGTATCGTTCAGCGCCACAATCAGTTCGTCCCGTGTGGCATGAGCGCCAAGGGTAATGTTTCCAGAAGGACGATTGTATTTAATGGCGTTGCTGAGTAGATTGAGAATGACCTGCTTTATCTTGTCGCGGTCCGCTCTTAGCGGCGGCAATTGGTCAGGGATAAATATGTTGAGGGTAAGCTTGCTTTCAGTGGCTTTGCTGCGCATAATGCCAACACATTCTTCTAACATCAGGCGCGCGTCAAACACTTCGGCATGGAATTGGGCTCGGCCGGACTCCAGGCGAGCCAGGTCCAGGAAGGCTGAAGCTAACTGGGACAGGCGGTTCGTCTCGCTGCAGATCACTTCAGTCACTCGCTGGCGTTGTTCGCTTGGAACATCATTACGAGACAAGAGGTGTGCGGCGGTGTTTAAGGAAGCCAGGGGAGTGCGCAACTCGTGCACCATTTCGGCAATCAGGTCAGACTGCTGGAACAGGCGGGTGTTCTCAATGGCCACCGCGGCATGGGCGCTGAGGGCCATGAGAACCTCTTGATCTTCCCCGGTAAATGCGCCGGAACGCTTGTTAATTGCTTCCAATGCCCCGATTACCTTATCCTTGGCAATCAGAGGCACACCAAGCAAGGAAGTTGTCGTCACGTTGACTGTCTTACCAATACTTCCAAAATGGCGCGGGTCTTTCTGAGCTTCGGTGATGATGATCGGTTGGCGATTAAGCACAATCCAGCCGGCGATGCTGCTGTCAACCGGCACCAGCAACCCGCGCATCAACGGCTCATCCAGGTTGGTGGCAGAGACAAACGTCAGCAGTTGCTTGTTTTCATCATAAAGCAAAATGGACGCTGCTTCAGCGTTGCATAGATCTGCGGCTGCGTTCCCGATGCGGTCAAGAAGGGTATTGAGATCAAGAGTCGAGGCTAAATCCTGTGAGATTTCTAATAGGCGCTGGTAACGTTCCAACAAGGTAATTTCATTGCTGTTATTCACGGATCACCTCTGCTGCGATGGAGGGAATGAGTTCAGCTACGTCATCCCGAAATACTATGTCAGCGCGTTCGTCGATGTAGGTGAGCGTCTCGTTGACAACAATCAGATGGGCGTTATTTTCCAGAGCTTTGACAGGCAGGCCCGCAACCGGCATGACTTCGAGCGATGATCCACAGATGATCATCAGGTCACAGTTGCTGGCCTGCGCTTGAGCCTGCAGCCAGGTTTTAAACGGCAGCTGTTCTTCAAACAGCACTACATCGGGCTTGAGAACATTGCCACAGTCCGGGCAACGCGGAATTTCCCCATTTTCAAGGTAGGATTTTACAAAGTCCCCAGAATTATATTTCTGGTAGCAAGAAATGCAAGTTAAGGTGCGCATCGAACCATGCACTTCAAGCACATTCTCGGAGCCGGCCCGGTGATGGAGCTCGTCAATGTTTTGAGTGATGATGACCTGCACATGCCCGGCTCTCTCCAGGCGAGCCAGCGCAATGTGGGCGGCATTCGGTTCGGCTTCTGCCATGTTTATGACCAGACCGCGCAGCCAGGCAAAGAATTTTTCTGGATTGTAGCGAAATGCCCGCAGAGAGGCTACTTCCATCGGATCGTAACGTGTCCACAGCCCGCTACCGGCGGAGCGGAAGTCCGGGATCCCGGACGGCGTAGAAATCCCGGCACCGGTTAATACGACAACATGTCGAGACTTTTTGATTAAATTGGCTGCCAGACGGATATCCTGGCGAGGTTCGGAAGATACTTGAGGCATGAAGAGTTGGTTTTGATTGGTCGGCAAGTTAATCGAAAAATTAGACAGATTAATGTTCTTGTCTGCCCGGTTATTCAGCTGCCAGTCTAGCATAAAGCTGAATTCCCTGCAAGTAGATTACAAATTTGTAGGTAAAAACAGTTTCAATCCTTTACGCTATAATTTGTCTGTTATGTTGGATCTGGTCAGGCAGACATTATTAAAACACTGTGGCGTATCCTTGGAAGCAACCGTTGTGGTCGGGGTATCTGGGGGGCCGGACAGCTTGTGTTTGCTGGATATGCTGCACCGTTTGCGGATTCCCCTGGTAGTTGCCCACTTTAATCACCGCTTGCGTTCAGAAGCAGATGCGGAAGCGTGGCAGGTGCAAGAATTTGCCGAGACACGCGGCTTGCCCTTCGTGGCCGGTGAAGGAGCGGTGTCTGAGTACGCCGAATCCCAGGGTCTATCTGTCGAAGAGGCTGCCCGCACCTTGCGGTATCGCTTTTTGTTTGCGGAGGCGCGGCGCCGGAGCGCTCAAGCCGTTGCTGTGGGTCATTCCGCCGATGATCAAGTAGAGACTGTTTTGATGCACCTGCTGCGCGGAGCCGGCCTGCCGGGACTGAAAGGCATGCTGTACCGGGCGCTTCCTAATGCCTGGAGCCAGACTATTCCCCTGGTGCGCCCACTCCTAAACATTTGGCGTAGAGATATTTTGCGATATTTAGCCGAACAAAACCTGGAACCCTTGATGGATCGCACGAATCTCGACGTGACCATTTTCAGGAACCGGCTGCGGCATGAGCTGATCCCTTTTTTGGAGAGCTTTAACCCGGCCATCCGCCAGCTGGTATGGCGAACGGCTGAGGTTCTGTCTGGCGATTATGAAGTATTAGAGATGGCGATCGCTGAAGCAATGGAGGCATGCCGCATTGATCAAGGTTCTGAGTATGTCGCGCTGAATATTCGGGAGTTGAGAGAAAGTCCCGTGGGTTTGCAGCGCCACATCTTCCGGCAGGCGATTGCCCGATTGAGACCCGGCTTGCGAGACATCGACTTCGATAGCATTGAGCGG
>DATCIL010000226.1:0-1509 GCA_036507795.1 Anaerolineales bacterium
GGTGCTGTAGAGCAGGGAGGCATCCCCGCCGACCAGCGGGTCGAATTTGGCCACAAAGGCGTCCCGGTTGCCCGCCCGGCCGGCCTGATAGGGGCTGCGGGTGGGGAAGTCCGTGGAGCGGGTGTAGCCACCTATGTAAGCCTTGCCATTGCTGTTTAATGAGATCTCAATATCGATATCCCTCTGCTGGGAAGACCGGGGCTTAGAAAACTTTTTGCAATTTTAAGTTCCTTATTTCGCGATTATGCGAATTTTATCACAAAGCCGATTCCTAGGATATCTCTTTTTGATAAGGGTCCAGCTAAGTGATTATTAAAAGGGGAAAACCATCACGCGAAAGGCTTGCCTCACAAATAACGAGTTGGAAAGGTACATATGAAGCGCAATCTAAATAGTATCCAAATCGCTTCTTAACATTTTCTAAACAGCTTCTCCATATACTTTGAAGCGTGAAGAAGCGCTCTGCACTCGATAAACCCCTGATCGGAGGGTTGTTATGAAAGCACTGGATTTACAAAGATTGCCCTGGCATTTCGACTGGAAACAGATTTTTCAACAGCGAAGGCGGTGGATCTTCTTCATCGCACTGCTCCTGTTGGCCGCGGTTGGTTATGCGGGTTATCGCGTTCTCACTCAAACCGAAGCGGAGGCCAGCGGGTCAAATCAGGTCCAGACCGCCAGCGCCCGGCGCGGCGAGTTGACCGTGTTCGCCTCTGGCGCAGGACAGGTGATCCCAGCAGCCGAGGTGGGCCTCGGTTTTGATGAGAGCGGTACGCTTCTCGAAATCTTGGTAAAGGTGGGTGATCGAGTACAGGCGGGCCAGGTGCTGGCCCGGCTGGAAACCAACCAGTCCGAGCAGGACATCGCCCTGGCATTGGCGCAGGCCGAATTGGACGTGCTCACCGCCCAGCAAGCCCTGGACGAAATCTATGCCTCGACCCAAATGGATGCAGCGGAGGCCTTGAAAGCCGTCGAGGACGCCGAACAGGCCCTTGAAGATCTCCAGAACAGCGATCTTCGACAGGCGCAGGCCCTGCAAGCGGTCGCAGAAGCGCAAGAAGCCGTTAAAGAAGCCGAACGAGCTTACAACGGCGTGCGTTCAACCGCCAGCCAATCCGTGATCGACGCCGCTTACGCCGAGCTGGTGCTGGCTGAAAAGCAGCTCAAAGAGATGCAAGGAAAGTTCGATGATTACGCCAATAAACCGGATGATAACCTGGAAAAAGCCAACCTGCAGCTCAAACTCTCCCAGGCTCAGGGCGCTTACGATACCGCTCTGAGTTACTACAATGCAGTAAGCGGCACGGGCAGCGAGTTGGATCTGGAGAGGACAACAGCCGAACTCGCCACTGCGCAGGCCGAGCTGGCCGAAGCCCAGCGCGAATGGGAGCGGGTCAAAGACGGGCCTACTCCGGGCGAAATCGCCCTGGCGGAGGCCAATCTGGAAGTCGCCAGATCGAGGTATGAAATCTTGAAAAACGGACCTGATCCGGCTGAAATTGCCCTGGC
>DATCIL010000227.1:0-9215 GCA_036507795.1 Anaerolineales bacterium
ATACTTTAGTCGACCAAAGGAGTGAATTATGGCTTACGAATTACCCTCTCTGCCTTACGCGTTTGACGCGCTTGAACCATATATCGATACGATGACGATGCAAATCCACCATTCAAAGCATCATAACGCTTATGTCACTAATCTCAATGCAGCCCTTGAAAAATACCCGAATTTGGCTGACATGTCCTTAGAGGAATTGGTAGGGAATCTACAGAGTGTCCCCGAGGATATTCGCACGGCAGTCCGCAACCACGGTGGTGGACACTACAACCACAGCATTTTCTGGACGGTGATGTCCCCCAATGGGGGGGGCGAGCCGAAAGGGGCTTTGGCCAGCGCGATTTCAGAGGCCTTTGGAAGCTTCTCCGACTTCAAAGAAAAGTTTTCCGCCACGGCCGCCGGACGTTTTGGCAGTGGTTGGGCCTGGCTGGGCTTCAAAGGCGGCAAGCTGGCGGTGATTTCCATGCCAAACCAGGATGCGCCGCTCATGGAGGGTCTGACCCCTATCCTCGGGTTGGATGTTTGGGAGCATGCCTATTACCTTAAATACCAGAACCGGCGACCAGAATACATATCGAATTGGTGGAACGTGGTCAACTGGGAAGAAGTTTCCCGGCGCTACGAGAAAGCAAGATAAACAAAGCAATTGCACGATGTTAGCGGCGCCCTCTTTAGGGGCAGAATAACCGGAGGTAGACCCGAATGACCTATATTATTACGAGCTTGTGTTTACGCGATTCCAGCTGCGTCGACGTGTGCCCGGTGGAATGTATCGTTCCAGGAAAGCCGGCTGAGCAATGGCCCTGGTTCTACATCGACCCGGACACCTGCATCGATTGTGGGGCCTGCGTGCCGGAATGTCCCTATGAGGCGATCTTCCCCGAAGACGAAGTGCCGGTCGCATATGAAGCCCGGGGCGCCGAAGTTCAAAGCATGCCCGCCGGCACTCCTGGCTTCGATACCCCGTGGGATGGTGAAGACGAGCATGGTGAACCCGTGCATCTGGAGCATACACGCGTACTGGAGGCTGGAGAAGTTGTCGATTTGACCAAAGATAACCCGCCCAACTATCATTACTTCGGCGTTCACCATCCGGACGACGAAGGCGACGTTGAGTTCGGTCCAGGTTACGAAGCGCTGGATATGTAAAAGCCCCGGGTATGGCGGGTTAACAAGCCAATTCGGACGGTGGCTAGAGCCAATAGCCGCCGTCCTTTTTTGTTGAACAAATTTGGAGGTTTGCCCCATGGGACTGGCTTTTAAGGTAAAATAGCCATTGGTTATTTTTCACACAAATTCCAATACACGGGAGGTACATTAGATGACTTACATTATCACCAGCCTCTGCTTGCGCGACTCAGGTTGCGTGGATGTCTGTCCGGTGGAATGTATTGTACCAGGCAAGCCTGTCGAACAATGGCCGTGGTACTACATCGATCCGGACACCTGCATTGACTGCGGCGCTTGTGTCCCAGAGTGCCCATACGAGGCGATCTTCCCTGAAGACGAGGTGCCGACCGCCTATGAAGCTCGGGAAGGGGAATATCTCAGCATGCCGGCGGGAACACCCGGTTTTGATACCCCCTGGGATGGTGAGAACCACCATGGCGAGCCCGTCCATCTGGATCACACCCGCCTCCTGGAGGCAGGGGAAGTCGTGGATCTGACCAAGGATATTCAACCCAACTACGACTACTTCACCAAGGGACCCGGATACGACGCGGTGGATTGAATCGGCCTGGTCCGAATATGATAACAAAAGGCCCAGCAGCTCTTTGACCTGCTGGGCCTTAGAATTGTTTCAGATCTCAAGTCTAATTGCGAAGTTCCAGATTGCCCGCTCCGATATCCACGTTGATGTTCAGTTCAGGGCCATCACCAGAAAGCGTGTAAGCGTCCTGCCCCGAGGCTCTCCAGCTGCCGCTCGGGTCCACGTTGCTAAATCCGCCATCGACGCTCAGCCTGGCTGCCGTCCCCTCTGGGACAACAATGACCAGGTTGCTGAGACCCGCCTGAATGCTGACCGTGGCATCGCGTTCCAGATTGCCGGAGAATTCGAGACGATAATCTCCGGCGCCGCCTCGAAAGATCATGTCAGCAAAGTTTGCGTTAGCCAGACCGGTCAGCGTCACCGTGGAAGCCCCGGTTTCGTAGCGCATGGTTTCCATCTCAACCTGGTTGGGCTGCGAGAAGGATAAGCGCACATCGGCTGCGCCGTCAGAAACGTGGAGATTCTGTAAAGATAGGCCTCCCAGTTCAATCCTACCCTGGTACGCTCCCGCCATGATGCGCAGGTCTAACGGCGCGTCGCCGATCTGCAGCTCCCACCTGTTCTGGACATCAGCGCCGATGTTTCGCAGACCTCTTAGACGGTTTTCATCCTGGGCAATACGAACCTGGCTGCCTTCGACCTGTACTTCCGGCTTTAATTCCTCAACATTATAAGTTGCTGTGCCTGCAACCAGGGCTCCTTGAGCACCGGGAGAAATATCCAGCCTTCCAGCTCCGAAGACCAATTCAACGTCGGCGACCGCGCCGGCCGGCGGCAAGGGAACGTCGATATCGTCCGTCACCGTGGGGCCAGTCTCAACATTGAATGTGGGTAAATCAACAGTGATGGAACAGGCTAATGTAGCAAGGGCCAGAACCAGCGGAACGATCAGCATGCGTGTGTGAGACATCGGTAGTCCTCCAGCATTCTATTTATGAGATGAACCCTTCACTGTATATACGTCTTCCGGCGCCGAAAGTCGCGTTCTTACAGAGAATCTTGCGAAGGGTCTACCCAAGCTCCTCTTCACTCGGTGTCCGCTGTTCGGACCACCGAACGACCCTTACTTTTTGACCGCTCATCAAGATCCTCCGCGGGATTCTTTTGCAATTTCTAAACTGCGTATTTTGGTATTATACAATCAACTGCTCAGCCGCCGTCCCCCAAACGCTCAGCCGCCGTCCCCGGCGGCGTCTCCGGCCCAGAGCTTGCGCCCAGCATAGCGCAAGGACCACTATGCCGTCATATCGTGCTGCACACGCGGACCTCCTGTCCCTTGCGGACTTAGCATATTTGGGGCACAATTAAACGGGGGAGTGGTATTCCATTGACCTGACCAGGATATCAGGGAGGTTTGTGGAGTAATGTCATCTTCTAGGTGACCACTACTGGGATCCAAGCAAATTTATTTTGGGAAAGGAGATTAAAATGGACGAGACCTCTGAACCGAAAAGGGAATCCTCCACGGAAGGTGCGCCGGAGGGGGAGGTTACCGAGGAATTCCGGCGGCTGGGCGATAACTTAAAGGAGATTTTGCGAGCTGTCTGGGAGAGCGCGGAGCGCAGGAAACTTCAAAATGAAATCCAGGCTGGGCTGGCCGAATTGGAAGCATCTTTGAACAAGACAGCTCAAGAAATCCGAGAGAGTCGCACCGGCCAGCGTTTGGAAACCGAACTGAAGGATTTCAGCTCCCGCGTCCGCACAGGTGAGGTTGAAACTGAGCTGCGGGAGAATTTGCTGTCCCTGCTGCGCGAGGTGAACTCAAAGTTAGAGAAATCTTCCGGGCCTACTTCCGAAAGACCTGGCGGATCCAGCAAGCAGGAGGGCTGATATGTTAGGACGGTTTCTACAAGTGGAAACCCGGGCCGGAGATCCCATTCGAGCCGGTGATAGCACGATCGTGCCCCTGGCGAAGTCATTGCAGATCCGGCTTCCCGGCGGACGCGGCGGGTTAATTTGGAACCGGCCTGCAAGCGTGGCTGTCCAGACGGCGGGCGGCCAGGAATATATCCTTCCGATCCGGGACATCACGCGGCAGGTGCAGTTTTCCTTATACGCGGGCAGTTTGCTTGGCGTTTTTCTCATGTGGCTTTTGATGAGAAGGAAAACAAAAAGACAGGCAGAAAAGGAGAGTGAGTGATGGCTGAAGAAACATCGATTACCCCCACATCAATGGAAGTTGGCAGTTCTTCGCAGGCTATTGACATGGTTGGCAGTACCCTGGAGCGGTTCCTGGATACTGCCGATGTAAAGCGCGTTTATGGCGAGCCGATTCAGCACGGGGATACGGTGGTTATCCCCACCGCGGAAGTGCTGGCTGGTTTGGGATTTGGCGCGGGTTACGGCACTGGGACGGGCCCGCAAGGAACGGGTGAGGGCGGTGGAGGCGGTGGCGGTGGAGGTGGCCGGACGCTGTCTCGCCCGGTGGCCGTGATCATCGTTACGCCCGAATCCATTCGCGTTCAGGAGGTGGTTGACCCCACAAAAATCGCTCTGGCAGCGATTACTGCCGGCGGTTTCATGATGGCCATGCTAATGCGCTTTATCAGCCCAAGGCGCGCCATGAAGGAACTCAAAACCGAATAGCGTTAAGGCTGTAAAGCAGCTTGCAGCACAGACCTGCCGATTACCTCAGCGAGATCAGGGTCGCCTTCTTCCATGAGGAGCACGAGCGTCAAGCGCGCTCCGTCCCAGGATGGAAGCGTGCCGGCGATGTACCAGGTAATCGAACCTTGCGGCCCGCGGGGAACCACGGCCAACGTCTGCCAGGCGGGTAATCGTTCGATGGCCAGACGGTTAACGACCTCGCGGGTCATCTGCTCTGAAAAAACCTGGTGGGAGTTGCCAAGGGGAGGGAGCACGACCCAACCTGCCTGAGGGGTATTTACCGCGGAAGCCAGTTTTGGAGCGGGACGCGCGCCGCCAGCGCTCAGGGTGCTGGCGGCTAAGGCCATTTGTAATGGGCTCACGGCGATCTCGGATTGTCCTAAAAACGCCGCTTCCGGATCTGGAAAGGCAGCCGGAGAAGGCAGGCTGTCGGTCGGCAGCCGGAGGTCGGGCGCTTCGTAAAAGCCCAGGCGCTTGTACAGTTCCAGAACAGATTCCTCTCCCAACGATCTCGCTAGAGCCAATTGGGTCGCAGGGCATCCGTTGGCAATGGCGGACTCCCAGGTTGGATGTTCCGGGAGGAAGGCACATTGCAGGGCTAGCTCGTCGAGGCTGAGATCGAGCTGGCGTGGCAGGGAGGGGAGGTCTCCATTTTCCTGGGCAGCGACGTAAAACAAGAAGCCGAGCGCGGTACCTGGTGGGTAGCGGCCCAGGGTCGCCCGGTTGAAGAGGGGTGCGCGCGGGTCGTCGACAAGCGTCTGCCAGTGCTGGTCGAGCTGGTTTGGATCAAATGTCGGGTGGGAGGAGATTGCCAGAATATCACCGGACGCGGCGTTCATCAAAACAAGGGCACCCAATCGGTCGCCCAACATCTGATCCACGACCTTTTGGAGATTGAGGTCCAGGGATAGGCGGACATCCAACCCGGGCGGCGGCTGGCCGTAAAGCAGATGGTTCCAGGCGATGGTCAGGCCCGGGTTGCCGCGTATGCCGCGCAAATACTCATCGAGGCTGGCTTCGAGTCCGGACTGCCCATAGATGGCATGCGTATAGCCGATAACCGGACCCAGGTCTGGATATATGGTCTGGCGAACGTACTCGCCCGGAGAGCCCAGATTGGTGGCGAGAGGCGTGTTGCGCTGATCGACAATTGCACCGCGGGGCACAAAACGGTCGGCGATGGCCCGGCGAGGGTTGTCGGTGCGTTCCAATAAAGTGGGACTCCGATAATAAGCCCACCAGCCCGCAATAAAGGCGATGGCCACCAGCCAGCCGATCAAGAATCCGCCCAGCCGCAAATAGCGGGCGAGGTCAGGGGCAGGAACTATTTTTCCCTCTTCGATATTGCTGATATGCAACAGGAATAAGAGTGAAAGGAACGCGGTTAGCAAAGAAGATCCGCCATAAGAAACAAATGGCAAGGTTACCCCAGTCAAGGGGAGCAGTCGAAGGTTGCCGCCGATGATTAATCCACTTTGACCGACAATATAGGCGGTCAGTCCAGCCGCCAGAAACCGGCGAAAGGTACCGCGGGCCTGGATAGCGGCGCGCAGGCCACGCACCGCCAGCAAAGCCAGCAGTAGAAGCAAGCCAATTCCACCGGACAATCCGGTCTCTTCGACAATGGCGGAAAAAATGAAATCAGAATGGGGCACCGGCACCAAACCCGGGTTTCCCATTCCGGGTCCGCGTCCCAACAAACCGCCATTCGCTACGGCGAAAAGCGACTGCACAATCTGGTAAGACCTGCCACTGGGGTCAACCCATGGGTTAAGCCAGGCATCGATGCGCAGGCGGACCACGTCGAAAAGCATGTAGCCACCGGCCCCGGCCAAACCCAGGGTGAGAGCGCTGATCGCAAGGATTCTCTTCCTTCCTGTGCCAACGTAGACGATTGCCGCAAACAATAATAAGAATATCGATGCCGTACCCAGATCCCTCTGGGCAAACAGCAGGAGCAGGGTCATGCCCGTCATCAATAACGTTGGCGCCAACAAGGAGAGCAGGCGAGAGGTAAAGGGTAGTCGATCGGCGAGATAGGCGGATAAGTAAACGATCAGCAGCAGTTTGAGGGGTTCGGAAGGTTGGAAGTATACTCCACAGCAGCCTAACCACAAACGCGGGTACGCTCCGGTGGCGGGATTGGTTCCGAAGACCAGGGTTAATCCGGTGAGAATGAGCCCACCGGTAAGCCATAGATATTTGAATCGCCGCAGGAATGCCAGGTGGCTGGGCAAACGCAGACCCAATGCAAACAGGACCATGATTCCCAGGAGCCAAAAGGACTGGCGCAGCCCAAAAGCGGGGAAGATCCGCCAAATGGTAAGCGTCCCCCACCCGGTCAGGAGGGCGGCGATCGGGATCAGGTAAGGATCGCGCTCGGGCAGATAACGTTTCGCCTGGTGGTGGACGGCAAGAAAAGATCCTGACCATATGAAGAAGTAAATCCAGTGCTCCCAGCGGAAATCGACTTGCCAGGAGCGAGCGCGTGCAGCTGGCGCCAGGGTGAGGGCAAGCGCATGCAGACCCAGGAAAGCAGCCGCAATGAGAAGCAGGCGAACCTGGATTTGATCTTTGGTCGGAATGATCGGATGAGCTGACAAGGACTTTGGGTAAACAGGATAAGCGACAGGAGGGGTTAGCGCATCCTAATCCTGATCTCCTTCGGAAACCAGGTACTTATCGATCAGGAGGCCCAACCGCAGGCGCGTTTCAGGGGGGATCACCTCCGGTCGGGTGATTAATGCGCCAGCCAGGGCGCGACCGCAGTCGCAGGGTCGCTCGGGCGCGAGATGTTCTACCAGGTTGCCGATTGCCCGGCGCGCCAGGTCGGTATTGCGCATCAGAATTTCAATGACCATTTCCACCGTAACGGGCTCTTCACTGGCATGCCAAACATCGTAATCGGTGACATGCGCCATGACGGCATAACAGATCTCGGCCTCGCGCGCCAGGAAGGCCTCCGGCGAGGTGGTCATACCAATCAGGTGCATACCCCAGGCGCGATAGGTGTTGGATTCAGCCCTGGTGGAAAAACGTGGCCCTTCGATGGTGATGAAGTCGCCTCCTTTATGTACCTTGGCTCCCGTGTCCTTAACCGCTCGAAAGACTTCACCAGAGAGATGCTGGCAAAAAGGATTTGCGACGCTTATGTGGGCAACCAGGCCACCTTCAAAAAATGTGCGTTTGCGGTCTCGAGTGAAATCGAACAACTGATTGGGGATGACGATATCACCCGGTCTAAAATCTTCGCGCAAGGAACCGCAGGCGCTGATGCTGAGGATCCTTTCCACCCCGAGGGATTTGAGGGCAAAAATATTGGCGCGGAAATTTATCTCGGATGGTGAAATATGGTGACCAGTGCCATGCCGCGCCAGGAAAGCCACGCGGCGACCCTCCAGGGCGCCCAGCACAATTGGAGCACTGGGTTTACCAAAAGGCGTGTTAAGATCAAGCATCTCGGCATGTTCTAGACCTGGCATTTCATAAAGACCGGATCCACCGATCACCGCCAGGGTGGGAATCTCATCCATGGAAGCATACTCCGATTCTGGTTCTAGCCAATTGCGATGCTGAATTCGACCTGACCACAGCGCAGGCGGTCATCGGTGGTGACGACCAGCTGAGTGGATACAACAGCATTGTTCAGGAAAGTGCCGTTGCGGGATTGCAGATCCTCAACCCACCACTGTCCGTGATGGTAGGATAACCGCGCGTGGCTGGCTGAGACCGTCTTGTCTTCGAGGAGAACATCGCAGGTTGGATCGCGCCCTAACGTGACGATAGAGCTTGTGAAACGCAGAGGTTCCAGCTCGCTGTGGCCGTTTCGGGTCAATGTAATGGGCGGCGCTTGCTGGTACACTAACATCTCTCCCTGTCGCTTAAGATCTCGCCAAAGGGTTAGCAATGCCCAAATTAAAAAGCCATACAGGGTTATGACCAGCGCCAGGCGCAAGACAAGGAGAATCGGGCCGCTCATTCTTCATCCGGGTATGGAACGATGGGATGGGTTGCCCCATGGGTTTCTTCAGCGAGAGTCGCCGAATCCTGACCAAAAACCAGGGGTATGCCCGCCAGAGAGATCACATCTCCTGGTTTCAGTCTCACCTTCTTTACCCGTTCTCCGTTTACAAAGGTTCCGCCGGTCGAGTTCAGGTCGAAGACGGTGTAATGCCCATCTATGGCTCTAAGTTGGGCGTGCAGTCGTGAAATTCGCGGGTCTTCTATGCTGAGGTGATTGTCCACGCGCCTGCCAATGTTGACCACAGTCTGGTCGAGGGGAAAGATCTTATTCCCCTCCACGATCAGAAAGGCATGGCGCGGAACTGCCGCCTGCGCGTCGACGGAAATTTCCTGGATTAGGGTTTTTGTCCTGCCGGGATTCGGTGACGTTATCCTGGCTTCTATGCTTAGCTGCTGGGAGCGCTGACCTGGATCGGCAAGGACTTTTACCATGGGAGAGGAGTTGAAACTCAGGCCTGCTTCTAAACCGGCTTGCTGGATTATCAAGCCAAGATCCAGGAGCGCGGCCTGGTTCTCTACAAGGTTGGCTGCGTCGGATGGGTGAACTTTCAGAAGATAGAGATTTGGAGCCAAGAATCTATCGTCCTCCCCGGATCGAATGCTCGCATTCATCGCGGCGACCAGGCGGAACGGTAAGTCCATCTGTTCCTTCTCTGGAAACAGGCGCGCCGCGCTGCCCTCAATCAAGGTCTGCAAGCGATTTTCTAACCGGATCAATCTCTGGTTCCACGAAGTCATAGCGCGCGGCAATTATAAGTTAAGCTTCCTGGAAGCTACAAGGGGTAGATCTGTATATAGCCCAAGGCGATCAGGC
>DATCIL010000228.1:0-3485 GCA_036507795.1 Anaerolineales bacterium
TGGTGTTGTTATGGTCCTCGTTGGCGCACTCCTGTTTTTGGGCAGGTTTGAACAGCTGGCCAACCTTGGCTTCTTTTTCGGCAATATTGACGAAGTAGTTGTTGGAAGATATTTGCTGATTGGATTCGTGGCGGCTGTTTTTCTGGGATTGATTCCGGCATTTATTGCACGGAGGAAAGGCAGAAATTTTTATGATTGGTGGTTTTTTGGAGCGGCCCTGTTTCCCGTTGCCCTGGTAATGGCGCTGTCACCAAAACCCGAAAATAAGACAGGCGGTAAAGAGGATGAGCCAGCGTTTGTCGATCCAAAGGTCAGCCAGGGCAGTTAGGGCGTGTATGCAGACTGCGAAAGTTGTGTCATTGCGGGTAACTCCACGGCGCCAGCGCTCTCCTTCCCCCAGGAAACTGTCATTGCGAGCCGAAGGCGAAGCAATCTCCTCCATGGAGGAAGTATAACCATTGAGCAGAAGGACTGTGCTGCTCCTATTAGCCGGACTGGTGATTGGCGCTGGGCTTGGTATACTGGTCCTGTTCGGAATTAACGAGAGTGGGTCCATTATAGGTATTTCTAATACAGGTTTGCTGCGGGGTGCTTCAAACGGACCCGAAATCGATGCGCCCGCTCCGGATTTTGAGCTCGAGATGCTTTCCGGTGGAAAAGTCGGGCTCGAGGACTTTCGAGGCCAGGTAGTATTAATTAATTTTTGGGCGACCTGGTGCGGTCCATGCCGGGTCGAGATGCCTGCGATCCAGTCCAGGTTTGAACAATACAGCCCCGATCTCGTCGTCCTGGCGATCAATTTTGATGAGCCTGCTGAGGAAGTTGAGGCGTATGGCGAGGAATTAGGATTGACGTTTCCAATTCTCTTGGATCCGGGTGGGCGGGTGCAACGATTGTATAAAATAAGGGGATACCCTTCAACCTATATTATTGATGAAAATGGCATACTTCAAATTCAGCACATTGGTTTAATGAGTGAAGATCAGTTGGATGGGTATTTATCGCAGCTGGAGTTGGTGAATGATTAAGGTTACACTTTATACGAAACCGGATTGTCATCTTTGCGAACAGGCAAAAGAAGATCTGGAGATCTTAAACGAGCAATATCCCCACGAGTTGGTTGAAGTCAATATCGACGGAAATCGCGAACTTCAATTGGCGTACGGGTTGGAAATACCGGTCATCGAGGTAGGACCTTACCGGTTAAAAGCACCGATGACACGGCAAGAACTTAAGATGACTCTAGGGGCGGCTATGGATCGCGCTCGCCATTTAGAATCCCTCGATGAGGCCAATTACGAGGAACGCTTACAGCGCGGTTGGACGGTAACAGGGGCGGACCGCTTTTCGTACTGGTTATCCAGCCATTACATGGCATTGTTCAACATCTTTGTGTTCATCTACCTGGGATTGCCGTTCTTAGCTCCCACGTTAATGGCAGCTGGCATCACGCCGCCGGCGCGATTGATTTATCGATTATACGGCGGGGTATGCCACCAGTTTGCTTTTCGTTCATGGTTTCTTTTTGGCGATCAGGCGGCATATCCCAGAGCCTCGGCCGGTGTGGGAGGCTTGATTCCCTATAGTCAGGCAACCGGATTGGACGAAGCTGATCTGTTGGGGGCACGAAATTTCGTTGGAAATCCTGAACTGGGTTATAAAGTGGCGCTGTGTGAGCGCGATGTCGCCATCTATGGCGGTATTCTTCTCTTTGGTCTCGTGTTCTCACTAATTGGAAATCGCTTAAGATCATTGCCCTGGTATGTCTGGATATTACTGGGGATTGTGCCCATCGGTCTGGATGGCTTCAGCCAGATCTTGAGCCAACCGCCCTTAAATGAAATCCCCCCGTTAGATTTATTGACCTATAGAGAGAGCACGCCTCTGTTACGCACCCTGACCGGTGCTCTTTTTGGCCTGACGACGGCGTGGTTCGGCTATCCGATGGTGGAAGCAGCCATGAGGGACACGAGGCAGTACATGGCTACAAAGTTTGCCAGGGTAAGAGGAAAATTAGGCGTCGAATCTTAATATGCCCTTTAGCGACTCCGGTACTATCCGCTATTTAACTTTTGGCCTGTTCGACGAAGCCGGACTGACCCACGCAGTGTTTACCCGGCGCGGTGGGTTAAGTCCTGAGCCATGGTCATCGCTAAATGTAGGTGGGTTATTAGGCGATGATCCTGATCGTGTTTACCGAAACCGGGCACTTTCCTTTGAAGCGCTGAAGCGCGCGCCACAAAGTGTTTACGATGCATGGCAGGTCCACGGCACAGAAGTTATCTGCACCAATTCTGCCAGACATGCGAGCGAATCCCACCGGAAAGCGGACGTAATTTTGACAGACCGGCCGGAAGTTACGCTGTTCATGCGTTTTGCAGACTGTGTGCCGATTTTCGTATTCGATCCGAATAAGCAGGTTGTAGGGCTGGCGCATGCCGGATGGAAAGGAACCATCGAAGGAGTGGCGGCGCGCACCGTTGAGACAATGTCGGAAGTGTACGGTTCGAAGAGCGCAGATATTCTGGCTGCTATCGGTCCCTCCATTGGACCACACCATTATGAGGTCGGAGCTGAGGTAGCGGAACAAATATGGAATAAGTTCGGGCGGGACTCGGATGCACTGTTAAAGACAAAAAATGGAGCAATCCACTTTGACTTGTGGGCGACAAACCGTCTTCTGCTGGAACGAGCAGGGGTCAAGCAGATCGAGATATGCGGCATCTGCACAGCCTGCCATCTTGAAGATTGGTATTCCCACAGAGCAGAACGGGGTAAAACCGGCCGATTTGGCGCATTGCTCGCGCTTAATGCGTCATAATTTAAGGATATTGTTGAGCAGGTAGTTATAATAGGGGGCATGAATGAAAACGTTCAGATCCACCAAAATCTAATAAAAAACAAATTGGACGCAGTTTTGGATCGGATTGCGCAGGCGGCAAAGTCTGGCCGTCGCCGGCCGGAAGATGTTCAGCTGGTTGTGGTGACTAAGGGTCAATCTCTAGAAACGGTCCATGCAGCCATTGAGGCTGGCGCTCGCCTTTTGGGAGAGAATTACGTGGAAGAGGCATTGCCGAAAATCGAGGCAGCTTCCGATTGCGGCGATATCGAATGGCATATGATTGGTCATATCCAGGGTCGCAAGGCAAAGACCGTAGTGGAGAACTTTGATTTCGTTCATTCATTGGATAGCATGAAGCTGGCCAGGCGACTCGATCGATATTGTGAAGAGCTGGGACGATCTCTACCGGTGCTCTTAGAGCTGAATGTCAGTGGAGAAGAATCAAAATATGGATGGCCGGCCTGGGATGAAGAAAAACGCCAGGAATTCGCCGCTGATGTAGAAAAAATCCTTGCGTTCCCCAATTTGAGGGTGCAGGGATTGATGACCATGGCGCCGTATTTGGATGATCCGGAGGGCGCACGGCCTTACTTTCGGTTGCTTCGGCAGATACAGGAGGATTCGGCAAAGAAATTTCCACGCG
>DATCIL010000229.1:0-1134 GCA_036507795.1 Anaerolineales bacterium
ATACCTTGCCGCGGCGATGTGGAATCATGGACCAGCCATGAGCGAGGCTATGCGCGCTGCGGGTATCAGCCGGCCTAATTTCACTCAAGCTGAATTACAGAGCTTGATCGCGTTTATTAAATCCGCTTCACCTGTGGGAGAGCATCAGCCGCTCTATCTTCTTCCCGGTCGCCCCGCTCAGGGCCAGAGGCTTTTCGTGCAAAAAAGCTGTATTGAGTGCCATAGTGTCAAAGGGCGTGGAGGGCAGGTTGGCGGCGAACTCGCTCAACGAGCTGTTAAGCTGAGCCTGGTTCAATTCGTCGCCGCCATGTGGAACAAGGCCCCGGCTATGACAAAGGAAATGGCCAACAGAAGGATCCCTTTGCCTCAACTTAATGCCGGAGAGATGGCTGATATCGTCGGTTATCTTTATTCAGTCCAGTATTTTGCAAGACCAGGCGATGCCCGCCGGGGGCAGGAACTCCTCGCCAGCAAAGGCTGTTTAAAGTGCCATGCGGTACGTGGTAAGGGGGGCAATGTGGGACCGGATTTCGAGCGCGCCAAGGAGCTTGATCAGCCCGTAACCGTTGTAGCGGCCATGTGGAACCACGCGAGCGGCATGGCCGAAAAGATGCGGCAGAAATCTGTGACCTGGCCTGCCTTCACGGAACAGGAAATGGGGGACCTCGTTGCTTATCTTCAAACTTTCGGGGGGACGCGGGAGTGATTAGAGCAACATCACGCGGTTTTTTATGGTTGGGAATTGCGGTCATTTTATTTTTGCCGGTACATGCAATGGGTCAGCCGCAAGTAGAAAATTGCGTTGCCTGCCACCAGAGCCTTCCCGATGAGCGGCTTGCGGGGCCGGCGAAGTTGTTCAGTGGAGATATCCACGCGGTCAAGGGCTTCGGCTGCGTTTCCTGCCACGGTGGCGATGCCTCGGACACGGAAATGAGCGCCATGAACCCGGCCAAGGGATACATCGGCAAACCCACGGGAACGAAGATCGTGGATGTCTGTGGCCGCTGCCATTCCGATGCCCGTTTCATGCGGCAGTACAATCCGGCGTTACGGGTGGATCAGGTGACGGAATATTACACATCGGTCCATGGCCGGAGGCTAAAAGAACAAAAGGATTCCAAGGTCGCCACCTGC
>DATCIL010000230.1:0-1599 GCA_036507795.1 Anaerolineales bacterium
GCCAACTTATCGGCGAACGCCTGGAAGCCACCCTGGAACGTACCCAGGCGCGTGGTGCGGGCCTTGAGACGCGCCCACATCCAGGCCATGTTGACATCCTTATAGTGCGGGCCGAACTTACCCACCATGAGCGGTTCCCACATGGTTTCGTAGACCTGTTCTCCGGCCCACCTGCGCATCCACTCATCGACTGTGTATTTTTCCAGCGGGCGCCAATTATTTGTCAGGCGCAGGTAAAGACCAACCAGGCCAAAGCGGAATTTGTCTAAACCCCACCCCAGGCCGGGGAAGAGCAGAGCCGCCAGAATAGAGTCGAAGGGGTAAAACCTGCCCTTGTGATACATCACCGTGACGGGCCGCGGGAACAG
Source organism: Anaerolineales bacterium (assembly GCA_036507795.1). Classification (GTDB taxonomy): domain Bacteria; phylum Chloroflexota; class Anaerolineae; order Anaerolineales; family UBA4823; genus DASQQR01. The sequence continues at coordinate 369 of DATCIL010000230.1, forward strand.
CACCTGATCGCTCCAGCCAAGTTCATCGATCAGGCCAAGGATGTGATGGTCGCTGGCAAACCAGTGGTGATAGAATTTTTCAACCCACCAATCCCAGCCCGGTTCTTTAAAGCCGCTGGCCAGGCCACCGGCGTAATCGGCGGCTTCGTATATGGTTACTCGATTGCCGGCACGGGCCAGGTCGTAGGCAGCCGCCATGCCGCCGATGCCGGCTCCCAGAACGCCGATTTTCATTGGACTTCCCGAAGTTGTTGGCGCCACTGGATGCCTTCCTGCGCCAGGTAATAGGCGCCCAGAGCCGTAATGGGCAGCCAAAGGGCCACGTGCAGCACCAGGGTATAACCGGCGGCGAGGGCCCGGTCGACGCCGTAGGCAACCAAAACGGCAATGCCCGGGGCATCAAATGTTCCGATATAACCAGGCGCGGAGGGAATGGTCGTCGCCAGGTTAACGATACCGTTCATCAACATTAATGCGAAGAAGCTGACCTCGAAGGGGAAGGCATGCATGACGAACCAGTACTTTCCGGTCTCCAGCAGCCAGATCACAACCGACGTCAAAAAAACCATGAGGGCCTCACGCGGTGAATGTAGCGACTCTAAACCGCCAAGGAAACGGCCGGACAAATCCAGAATTCGCTCTTGAAAACGATCGGGCGCCATGCTCTTGACCAGCCCGTTTACCAGGGTCTCCGTGCGCTCGGGAAACATGGCTGCCAGCAAAAATAGGGCTAACGCTCCCAAAAAAGCCGCCGCCCCCCAGATAGCCAGGCTTTGGATATCCCCAACAAATCCGGAATCGGCGGTCAGGCGAGCCAGTTCCGGAAGGTTCAGGAACACAAAGGAGAGCATGACCACGCCATCAAAGACTCGTTCCACGATGATCGTGGCGAGGGAAGCGGAGACAGGCACCTGCTCCCGCCGCTTGAGCACCACGGCGCGCAACACCTCGCCAGCACGGGCAGGATAGATATTGTTACCCATGTAACCGATGGCGACAATCGGGAACATGGTCTGCGTGGAGATGGATTTCACCGGGTGGAGCAGGTAATGCCAACGCCAGGCGCGCGCCCAAACCGCCAGGAAATAAACGGCTACGCCGGGTAATAACCACCAGTAATTGGCACCTTGAAGGGCGCCGCCTACCTCATCCAGGCGCAGGCCACGCAAAGCAAGATAAAGAAAAACCAGGCTGATGACGATGCCCAGCCAGAATTGCCACCGTCTCATGG
>DATCIL010000231.1:0-1011 GCA_036507795.1 Anaerolineales bacterium
TCATTATCTGTTTACCGCCACCGGCATCGCCTTCGAGAACCGCATCATTTTATTCGTGATGTAGAGGATGCCCGCTGCATTCGATGCCAGCCCAACCCAGAACAACTCGACCTGATACTGACCCACCAGCGTAACCAAGCCGGCAGCGCCGATGACGGGCAAGATATTGGTGAGATAATGAGCGCAGCAGGAAATCATCGCCACCGTGGAAGTCGTTCCCGAGACGGCCACGACTTTGCCCGTCGAGCAGTGGTTCTGTATCGCGCTCCGCAGATAGGTATACAGACCAATCTGAATTCCGAATCCCGTCGCCAAACTGATAATGTAGTACCGGAACGTAACAAATTGATCGACGGTAAATGCCCAATCCGATACCAGTGACAAAATTAGAAAATAGAACCCCAGGAGGCCTGCCGTCGCCAGGACACCCATCGCTGTAGCTTTTGAAATGATGTGGATTGGCTTCACTTGTTCACCTCATCAAAAAACTCGCCGAACTCCTAAGATTTCGTTTTCCTGCTACCGACTGGGTCCATCGCCCGAGACCGCAGCAGGTAAAATCCCGTCGCGGAACCTAAGATCAGGACGATGCTAAACACCTGAGCTGCCGGAATGTTCCAGGCGAAGATCGCCGGCTGACCACGAAAGAACTCGACAAAAAATCGCGACACGCCGTACCCGGCAAGGTAGGTGAGAAAGCTAAGACCCTCGGCCCTGTAATATTTTCGCGTCTTCCATACGAGCAAAAAAACCAGGAAGTAGCCCAACATCTCGTAAATCTCGATGGGATGGAGAGAAATGTTGAGCGGCGCCAGGGACCGTGGATCGGTATAGGTGATCGCCCAGGGCAATTCCGTGGGCCTGCCATAACTGTCACCGTTCAACAGGCAAGCGAATTGGCCGATCGTTTGCCCGAGTGGAATCGCCGGAGCCAGGGTATCGGCAAAGCGCAGGAAAGAGATGTTTTTTCTACGCGTATACCAAAGCGCAGCTATGAGGCCGCCCAAGAGA
>DATCIL010000232.1:0-7765 GCA_036507795.1 Anaerolineales bacterium
ACGCGCCGAGGAGCAGGCACGGGAAATCATTGCCGAAGCGGAAGAGGAAGCCGCCGAGAGGCGCCGGGAAGCATTAGGTATCAATCTGGGTTACCTGCTCGTACAGATTTTTAACTTTGGCATATTATTTGTTGTCCTCAAGGCTTGGGTATTTAACCCAATATTTGACCTGCTTGAAAGACGGCGTAAAGCCATTGCGCAGGGTCTGGAGGATGCCCGGATAGCTGCAGAAGCCCGCGCAAACGCCGAAAAGGATGCTGAGAACATCTTATCCGAGGCCCAATCGCGCGCCAGTGAAATCGTTCGCGAGGCTACGGAACGCGCCGAGGAGCAGGCACGGGAAATCATTGCCGAAGCGGAAGAGGAAGCCGCCGAGAGGCGCCGGGAAGCATTAGAGGAAGCGGAGCGGGAGAAGGAGCATATCCTGGCGGATTTGCGCGGACAGGTTGCTTCTTTGGCAATGGCTGCTGCACAGAAGCTGATCGGAGATTCGCTGGACCAACAGCGCCAGCGCGCCCTGATTGACCAGTTTTTCTCAGGCGTCAAAGCCGGCAAAGTCACCGTGCTGGAAGGTGAGAGGATCACTGGCCAATCCGCGGAGGTCACCAGCGCGCTACCGCTTACCGACGAAGAAAAAGAGGCCGTGAAATCGGAAATTCTGGCTCAGCTCGGTGAACCCGCAACCGTAACTTTCCGGACCGACCCATCGATTCTTGGTGGCCTGGTTATCCGGGTAGGCGACAAGGTCTTGGACGGTTCTATCGCCGGGCGGCTGGAAGATATGCGCCAGAGACTCGTCTAACATCAGACGTCACGCTTTTCAAATCTACGACAACGAGAGACGCCCAGGCTCACGCCTTTTGGGCGTCTTTGGTATCATAAAACCCTTGAACATATTGCAGAGCAGCCAAAATCTCTGAACCTTAGGGATTATTCAATCTCATGTCTCAGCCGAGATCGTTAAAGCAAATTCTTAAGCTGGCCGGCATAAATTTCCCTCATGATAGTGGTGATATCGCTATCACTGGTATCACCCTGGATTCTCGCCAGGTGAGGCCGGGCAATTTGTTTGTGGCCCTTTATGGCGGAAACACGGACGGGCATCAATTTGTTGCCGACGCGGTGCAGCGCGGGGCGGCTGCGGTTGTAGGGAGCAAACCGCTTCCAGATTTTGGAGTTCCGTATATTGAGGTGGAGGATGGGCGTTGGGCGCTGGCGCAGGTCTCCGCCGCGTTTTATAACTTTCCGGCGCGCCGCCTCACCGTAATCGGGGTCACCGGGACCGATGGCAAGACCACTACGAGCAACTTGATTTACAGCATCCTTCGCTCTGCAGGCCTGCAGGCCGGCATGATCTCCACGGTTAACGCTGTCATCGGAAATGAAAGCATTGATACCGGTTTTCACGTTACCACGCCGGAAGCGCCGGATATACAGCGTTATCTTGCTCGCATGGTCTCAGCAGGCCTGACGCACGTTATCCTGGAGGTGACTTCTCATGGGCTGAAACAGCACCGGGTGGCGGCTTGCGAGTTTGATATTGGCGTGGTAACCAACGTTACCCATGAACATCTGGATTACCACGGTACCTACGAAGATTATCGCGCCTCGAAGGCCCGCCTGTTCACCGCGCTGAGCCAGAGCAAACAGAAGGAACATAACCCACCCAGCCTGGCGGTTCTCAATCGCGATGACGCTTCCTTCGATTATCTTTCGAAAGTAACGAAGGTTGCCCGGGTGACTTACGGGCTCGGTCGCGATGCCGATGTGCGAGCAGTTCAGGTAGCTCACAACCCAGACGGTCTGGATTTTTCGGTCATAGGCGATAATTATCGTTTTTCAATAAAGAGCGGTCTTATTGGGGAATACAACGTTTATAACTGTCTGGCGGCGATCGGAGCAACGGTGGACGGACTGGGGATCGACGAGGCAGCTGCCCAGGCAGGTATAGCGAAAACGGAAACGATCCCGGGCCGGATGGAGGTAATTGACCTGGGCCAGCATTTCCTTGCAATTGTTGACTTCGCCCATACTCCCAACGCTCTGCGAAGGGCCCTGGAGACCGCCCGAAGCTTGGCCAGCGGGCGAGTGATCGCGGTCTTTGGATCTGCCGGGCTGCGCGACCGCGCCAAGCGCCGGTTGATGGCGGAGGTCTCCGCCGAATTGGCCGATTTGACAGTGCTCACCGCTGAAGACCCCCGCAGCGAGTCATTGGACGCCATCCTGGCGGAGATGGCCGCCGGCGCGGAATCGCGCGCCGGCATAGAAGGAAAGACGTTCTGGCGCATCCCTGACCGCGGCGCTGCGCTCCGCTTCGCCCTAACTTTGGCTCAACCCGGGGATGTGGTTATCGCCTGTGGAAAAGGACACGAACAATCGATGTGTTTTGGCGAGACCGAATACTCCTGGGATGATCGCGTGGCGATGCGCGCCGCCCTGGCTGAATATCTCGGGATCCCAGGTCCAGAAATGCCCTACCTGCCCACCCAAGAAGGTGATTGAATAGGTAATACGTAGTACGTACTACGTATTACGTCACGGCGTTGTGTTATTGAAGAACCAATTGTAGGCAAAGTAACCTGAACCAGTGTTGCTTTGCAGACGGATGGCAATCTGAGACGTGCCCTTCAAGGATGCGGGGATATCGAAGGTATAACTCTTGACTCCGCCTTCGCCTGATTGGATTGAGCCAATCTTTGTGCCGTTGATAGCACGGTTGCCCCTGACTGCCATTAAAACGTCAAATGAGTCATTAGGAGGCAGGTTGTTGGTCCTGATCGTGACGGTCTGATCCCGGACAACACTTACGATCGAGAAAGTTGGAAAGCCAGTATAACCGGATCCTGGAGTTGGTGTTGGGCCTGGGGTGGGTGTCGGGCCCGGCGTCGAAGTGACCGAAGCCGTCGTGCTGTTGTAAAACCAGTTGAAGGAGAAGTAACCCGAACCCGTTGTGCTCTGCAGCCGGATGGCGATCTGGTTTAATCCTCGCAGCTCGGCCGGAATGGTAAACGTGTCTGTAAAAGTTCCACCCTTGCCTGAGTTAATCGTTTCAACCTTGATCCCGTTGATGCCGCGCGTGCCTATCTTTCCCATCAAGACATTGAATGTGTCGTTTGCCGGGAAGTTGGACGTCCTGATCGTTACGTTCTGGTCTTTCACAACGCTCACGATCGAGAAGGTAGGAATCCTCACGGAGGCAGAAGCGCGCGTGGCTGCGGGCCACACCCCCAGGGGGATCAATAGAATAATGGCCAGAGCGATCAATACGATGTGTTTCATAGCATCCTCCTCAAGATGATTGGCCGGAGGCGAACCGCCAGGCTAATCGTGGCGGCTTAAGCCCCACCTCCGATATTCGAACCAAAAATAAATTAAATTTGAAAACCCATCCGCTGCTGCAGTTAAATATACATCAAAATGCGGAAAAATGCAATTATTTTTGAGTAGCGGATTGTACAGTCACTTCCGTACATTCCATGTGCTGCACGGCGTGCTCCCGATGGCCGTGGTTTCTGCAATCGATCCAATGTTTGAACTGCTGCCCGCATACCGTGCAGCGATAGCTGACCTCCACAAATTCGTCCTGGTTGGTGTCCGGATGCTGCGCTTCGATGTGATTGGCCGCATCTACAGTGCTGTAAAATAGGGACCTACAAGTATTGCATTTGTACATCGGTTTCTCTCTCCCTCAGGTTATTTAAGATCCTCTCTTACCGGGTTAAATATATCCAGGACTTCGGCGGGGCTGGGACCCGCTTTAGCGCTGTGCTCGACCAATATCTGTGTAAATCAGGTGTATCTGTGGTTTCAGTCATTGATTTCGAAAAAGGTGAAACTCCGGTGCTGATTGATTTCTTGGGATCTATCGATGGAATAGAATCCAGGTTAATGTTAGCGCGGCAGCCGCCAGCAGGATAATTGCGAACTGGATTTCACCAGCCAGGTAAACTTCGACGCCAGCGAGCAACAAGGCGGCGAAAACAAATCCTCCAGCCATCCTGTTGACCGCGTGCTCAAGGTCCTTTACCTGGTCGGTCAGCTCGGGGACTCTGACCGCTAAATCGCCGCGCTCCAGTTTTTCCAAGACTCCTACCACGCGCCTGGGATATTCCAATAGATTGCGGAGCAGCTCGCCGATCTCCTCTAACCAGGGGAAACGCCGTCCGCCGGATTCTTCGAAAACGAGTTTCTGAGCATAGGGCGCCAGGCCTTCCCAAACATTGAATTCTGGGTTGAGACCCGTACACATGCCCGAAAGGATGCCTACCGCACGCCCGAGCAAAATCATATCCTGGGGAATTTGAAAGGGCATTGTAAAGATCAACTCTCGAAATTCCCGGGCAAACTCGAGCATCTCCTTCTGCCGGAGCGAAGCGAGTTCCTGCATGGATTTGCCCCAAAATCGGTCAAAAAGCCGGGCTTCCGCTCTTTCGATCAATTCAATGTCGGCGCCAGGCAGTAGAACGCCGAGCTGCTGGTAAGATTTTACCAGCCTGGAGGCATTGCGCGTTCCCACGGCGATCACCATTTCGCGCATCCCGGACAACATCTCCGGAGACAGTCGCCCAACCATGCCAAAATCAACGAAGGTGAGCAGCCATTCGGTGTCAGCCTTATCGCGCTCACCTTCCTCGCCAGCTTGGGGTTGCAAGGGTTGTGCCTGTGGGGTTACAAAGAGGTTGCCCGGGTGAGGATCGGCATGGAAGAAACCGTCTTCGAAGATTTGCTGCAGGTATGTCTCAAAGAGCCGGACGGCGACCTCGGCGCGATCGATGCCAGCGGCTGTGATCCTGTCGTAATCGGTGATCTTGATCGCCCGCACATCTTCAAGCGTGAGCACTCGTTTTGTGGTGTGCGACCAGACAACGTCTGGAACGTGCACGCCGGTCCGGTTTCGAAAATGCTCGGCGAAGGTTTCCGCATTTTGGCCTTCTTTTATGTAATCTATCTCCTCATAAAGAATGCGAGAGAATTCTGCCAAAAGGGCAGGCACATCTGCTCGCCGGTTGATCGGAGGGTAGCGTTTCAGCCAATTACCCACGGTTTTCAGGGCCGCCAAATCGGTAGCAATTATTGTTTCAATATCCGGTCGCTGTACTTTAACCACAACTTCCAGGATGTGATTATCTGAATCTTCCTCGGCGCCTCTTAAACCGGCAAAATCTGTCGCCTCTACGCTAACTCTTGCCCGGTGAACCTGTCCCAGAGAAGCGGCGGCTTCTGGGGCATCATCGAATTCGAGGAATTTTTCCTCGATCGGCGCGCCGAATTCGTTTTCTACCAGCGCACGAATATCTCCAAAGTCTTCTTCAGGGACCTCATCTTGTAGACCGGTCAATTCGCTCGTGATTACGCTGGGCAGCACATCAACCCGGGCTGACAGGAACTGCCCGACCTTAATTAGCACACCACCCATCTGTACGGCAAGGGCGCGATATTGAATGGCAATGCGCTGTAACCGGCGTGATCTGGTGCTTTGAGATAATCGGCGCAGCCCCAGACGTGGAAGGAACAAATCCCAAATGATGATGCTAATGATGATTCGAGCAAAGAAATAGATGATCCGGCGATAGCGGGCGCGCAGCATATGCTTTATTTGTGGACAAAGAGTCTGAAGGTGATTTAGTCTTGTTCTGTTCTATCCCCAAGCGGTCCTTTGACGATCAATACCGGGCACGGGGCCCGTTCTACAATAGCGCCCGTCACGTTACCCATGAACCATCGTTTTAATCTTTGATGCCTTTCAGATAAGCCAATGACAATCAGATCATATTGACCCTTGGTGGCTTCTCGATTGATTTCGCTCGCGACTACCCCATGGCGTAATTCCAACTGCGCAGTCACCCCATGTTGTCGCAGCAATGCAGCGCTGTGGCGCAGGTGGCGGGCGGTGGGAGTATCGGTTTTAAGCAGTTCAGTTAAAGACTCATCGATTTCGTTCAAACCCGTATACATGCTGGGAATGGTGCCGGCCACATGCAGCAACGTGGCTTGAGCGCCAGCCGCTTTGGAAAGGAAGGCGCCTGCCTGAATGACCTGTTCTGATACCTGAGCGCCGCCGGTACAAATCAGGATTCGCTTCAATTCTCGCCGCGGTCTGCGGGCGACCACTACCGAGGCTTCGGATCGATTGACCAATGCTTGGGCCAGTTGCCGGCGATTCCCTTGCGCCAACGGCAGCCTTGGCCCCTCTCCAATCACCACAAGGTCATGCGGGTTTGCTCTCAGCTCGGTTAATGACCTCGAGACCAGCTTGCCCGTGCATAGGTTCGTGCTGACAGACAGATCTGAGAGCATATCCTCCGCTTTAGATAATATCCTTTCTCCCTCTGCCTTCTCTGTCTGATCCTTGGCCACATGCAGCAAAGAGGTTTCGGCATTAGTAACCACGGCAAGCAGCCCTCCGAAGTCAATTGCCGCTTTATCGGACTCGATATCAGTTACAATGATCAGAATTTTCAAGATAACTCTCCACAGCTACCGATAACCGCCTGTCCTAAAAATGGAGCATGCCGCCGCCCAATAATCGCATCAGAACCAGGATTGCTCCAATCAAGGGTAGCACCGAAAAGAACAGGCGGATGCGAGGTCCGATAAAGAATCGGGTGGAAACCGCTCCAATTTGGGCTCCTATGGCTGCCCCGGTGTGCATGACCAGCGCCATGAGCACGTCGACATTTCCTTTTAAGGCATGCGTAAGCATGCCAAAACCCGATGAGAACATGATCTCAAAGAGATCGGTTCCCACAGCGACATGGGTGGGCACGCCGACCAGATAAACCAGCATTGGCATGCGAATGAACCCGCCTCCCACTCCCAGGGATCCGGCAAGCAAACCGGTAACAAAACCGACTGCCAGGACCGTCCATAAAGAGATGGATGCGATTCCTGAATCTGGGAAAGATACCATGGGCGGGATTTCCACGCTGTGGACACGTCGAGCAATGCCCTCGAAACCAATTGCATCTTTGACATCTAAATGGTCGGTGCGGATCATTCGCAGCGCCCGCAGGCTTTCCCAGGCAGTAAAAAAGCTGATAACGAGCAGTATGACGACGTAGGTAACACCAATTACCAGGTCAACGGTGCCGGCTGCCACCAAAGTTTCAAGGATTCTCGCTCCAACTTCAACGCCCAGGATTGTGCCTACCACCATCAACGCGCCCAGCTTAATGTCCACATGCCCCAGGGCGCGGTGACGTTTGGCTGCTACGATGGATTTCCCGGTCATATGCGCCAGGTCTGTGCCCACGACGAAGTTCATGGGTACGCCCGCCCAAAACATCATCGGGCCGGCAATGAATCCTCCTCCAACCCCAAAGAAGCCCCCCAGGATGCCAACCAGGAAACCGATGCCAGCCAAAAAAAGAGGGTTTATGGTCACCCCAGCAATGGGAAAGTCCACAATATTGATCCCTATTCCAGCCGATTTAGATTCAGCCAGTCCAGGATGAACGAGGTGACCGTTTCTAACAATACCCCTTGAGCGACTACCAGACCCAATCCAAGGAAGGCGTAAATGATCAGCTCATTTTGAAACAGATTTCTCAGGAATGGTCCTAACAGGCGCAGGACAGCCAGAAAATACCCCACGACAAGCAGGCCATAAACGATCAGTTCGATGGCGAAGTTTATTAAAAGGCCGCGCACGGAATCGTTGTTATTCGCAGAAGCACGGTTCAAATTACCCATTATCGGATTCTTGCTCCACACCGATTTTTTTATAGATTTTGGCTTTGATCTGCTTGTCGTAAACTCGCCACTT
>DATCIL010000233.1:0-2386 GCA_036507795.1 Anaerolineales bacterium
CATATAGGTGGCTAACCACGGTAGCCGCGCGTTCACATCCGCTCCATCGCGGTACCAGGCCAGTAGCCTGTGAACGGCGAAGGTGTGGCGCAGGCCATGGATGCGTGGGCCGGTGCGCTTGTTCTGAGCGATGGCGCACTGGCCCAACAAGCGGTGGAAGGTCTGATTGACCGTAGGGTATCCCCCTATGTCAGGATAGATGTCGCATCAGGAAATAAAGGAAACCGGGGCGAGAGAGAAGGACAAGCAAGTGAGTCAGCAACGAACGCAGGAGTTTAGAAGAGCAGCGGTGGTGAAGTTTCATAGTCGAGGGTCGCGGTCAGTGGAAGAAGTGGCCAGAGTGCTGGGAGTGTCGAGTTGGTCGCTTTATCAATGGACGAAGCGTTATGGTAACGATGACGGGATGAAAAAGAATCGCAGACCGGGGGATCGAAGTGTTCAAGAGAAACTGAAGGCAGTGATCGAGTTCGAAGGACTTGAGGGCGACAAACAGGGAGAGTATTTGCGCCGGCAAGGACTGCATAGCGATCACATCGCGGGGTGGAAAAAGAGCATGGAGGCGGGGCTTGAATCTGGAGGAGGAGACAATCAGGCAACGCGCACAGAGAGAGCCCAGGACAAGCGTAAGATCAAGGAATTGGAGAAAGAGCTACACCGCAAGGATAGAGCATTGGCGGAGACCACCGCGTTGTTGGTACTGAAAAAAAAAGCGGACTTGATCTGGGGCAGCGGGGAGAACGAGTGAGCGTGGAAGATCGCCGTCGCTGTATGGATCTGGTCACGCAGGCCAAAGCCAGTGGGGCAGGGCGGGCGGCTTCTTGCCAAGTTCTCGAGGTTAGTCTCAGGACGTTGGAGCGCTGGGAGAAAGAGCCCGACAAGGGGGATCAGAGACGTGGCCCTGATACGGTTCCTGCCCACGGCCTGAGCGAGGAGGAGAGGCGGGCCATCGTGGAGGTTTCCAATAGCAGCGCTTACCGCGATCTGTCGCCCTGGCAGATTGTCGCCCAATTAGCCGACTCTGGGCGTTATCTTGGTTCGGAGAGCAGTTTTTACCGGGTGCTAAAACAAAACGATCTACTTGCCCACCGCCAAAAGAGCAAGGCCCATGTCCATAGTCGGCCCAGGGCTTTACTAGCCAGAAATCCCAATGAGGTGTGGAGCTGGGATATCACGTACATGAAGGGTCCGGTCAGAGGCGCCTATTATTATCTGTACTTGGTGGAAGATATTTTTAGCCGGCTGATCGTTGGGTGGACCATTGAAGAGGTGGAGAGCGCCGAGCATGCGGCCAGGCTGATCGACCGGGTCTGCCAAGAGCAAGGGATTGCCAGGGGAAGCCTCGCGCTACACTCCGACAATGGCGCGCCGATGAAAGGGGCTACGATGCTTGCCACCCTGGAGCGGCTGGGGGTGGTCCCCTCTTTGAGCCGCCCCTCGGTGAGCGATGATAATCCTTATTCTGAGTCGCTGTTCAAGACGCTGAAGTACCGTCCATCCTATCCCGATGGCGCCTTTGGCGGGCTCGATGAAGCCACCGAGTGGGTAGGGCGCTTTGTCGAGTGGTACAACACCGAGCACCTCCATAGCGCGATCCGCTTTGTCACTCCTCAATCCCGACACCTTGGATTGGACAAGGCGATTTTAGACAAGCGTAGCGCCGTGTATGAAAATGCCAAACGGCTAAACCCTCTACGCTGGTCGCGCCACACCCGCAACTGGTCAGCGATCACCGAAGTGCATCTCAATCCCAAAAAGGAGACGATTGAAAACCCAGTGCAGATACCGATCCATCAGGACTGTGGCCGCAAGGCTTCGAAACGGCGGGCGAAAGACTCGGCCATCAGTGGACGGATTGAGCAAAATACCAATGCCAGCGGGGTCAGCCCGCAAAACGGCTTTCACAGAGGCTCTACAACGAACGATCAGTACTCAGGGAAGGGTCTACCTAGGGGCAAAAATCGGCTGAGCGCGGATCTGCTACAGTCATCGCGTCGAAGCTCGATGCCTCGTTTCAAGGAGACCATGGATTATCCATCGTTAGAAAATCTCCCTTAAACAATCAATGCGACATCTTTCTTGAAATTTACCGCAACCTCAGGTGTCTCGGATAGAGAGCACCTCCATTTTGCTGCGCATCGCGGTTATACATTGCTGACCAAAGATCCTGACGACTTCGTGGGCCTACATCATCAATGGCGCGATTCGAATCGTAACCACTCTGGTATCCTGCTCATTTACGAGGATAAAGACGTAAGCAAGAACATGAGCCGGACCCAAATTGTTTTGGCCATTGATAACCTTGTCGCCTCTGCCCTTCCCATCGCCAACGAAATCCACAATCTTAACCAATGGCGATGACTTGCGATCGTTTCTGACCTGACACCTT
>DATCIL010000234.1:0-5612 GCA_036507795.1 Anaerolineales bacterium
CCTCCGAGGCATTGCGACGATGAGACACCATCCCCTATCCCCTATCCCATATCCCCTATCCACTGCCCACCTCGGGATCAGAACAGCCTGAGATTAAGGAGGTTTACAGATGACGACTGGCACGACGACCACCGGCGCCAGGGCTGATGAGCGCTTTGCCGAGGTTGGCTATTTTAGGGGCCTCTTCCGCCGGGTTGAAATCGGCGCTTTAATCGGCGCAGTAGTGGTGTGGGTCTTTTTTGCCATCGTGGCGCCGCAAAACTGGATATCGCTGACCGGCGTATCCAGGATCCTGGATCCAGCATCCACGCTGGGTATCATGGCGATTGCCGTCGCCCTGCTCATGATCGGCGGTGAATTCGATCTTTCTACCGGCGTCATGACGGGTACGACGGGTTTGGTCGCCGGGCTGTTATCCACCGCGGCAGGTTGGCCCTTGTGGGCCGCTATCCTGGCGGCCCTGGTCTTCGCTCTGGCCGTGGGGTACATCAATGGATTGATGGTGATCAAGACGGGATTGCCCAGCTTTATCGTGACGCTGGCGACCTTCTTTGTCTTGCGCGGGGCGAATGTTGGAGTCACCCGGCTGGTGACGGAGCAAGTTTACGTAGGAGGCATTGATAGAGCTTCTGGCTTTGAATCGGCGCGTTCGTTTTTCAACACGGGGATCGGCTTCCTCGGCGTCGAATGGCGCAGTTCGATCATCTGGTGGGTCCTGCTCACGATTCTGGCCAGCTGGGTCCTGCTGCGCACCAAGTACGGCAGCTGGATTTTTGCCACCGGGGGCGATGCGAATGCATCCCGCAATGCCGGTGTCCCTTCGAACCGCGTGAAGATCGCGCTGTTCATGACCACGGCCGCCGCTGCCTGGCTGGTGGGCACCATGAATATGGTCAGGCTGCGCTCTGCAGTGGCCAGCCAGGGCATTGGCCAGGAATTTGTATACATCATCGCGGCGACCATCGGCGGCTGTCTGCTGACAGGCGGCTACGGTTCGGTGGTCGGCGCCTCTATCGGTGCGATTATCTTTGGCATGGCCCAGGTGGGAATCGTTTTCGCTGGTTGGGATACGGACTGGTTCTTTAGCTTTTTAGGGATCATGCTGCTGGCGGCCGTGCTGGTAAATAACTACACGCGCAAGCGAGCGGAAGAGATCAGCGTGGGCATAGCCAAAGCCCGCACGGAAGAGGAGTGAAAAGATGACCGAACCGATATTGGAAGTGCGCGATATTACCAAGATGTTCGGCAGCGTCATCGCATTGAGCGATGTGACGGCCCGAGTCTACCCCGGTGAGGTCACCTGTCTCCTGGGTGACAACGGAGCCGGAAAATCCACCCTGATCAAGATCCTTTGCGGCGTACACCAACCAACCGAAGGAGATTACTTCTTTGAAGGAGAGCGAGTGGTATTTAACTCTCCGCGGGAGGCCCTGGAAAGGGGGATTGCGACGGTCTACCAGGACCTATCCTTGATTCCACTGATGCCCATCTGGCGCAATTTCTTCCTGGGCGTTGAGCCGGAGAAGCGCATTGGACCCTTCAAAAGATACGACATCGAGTTTGCCAAGCGCACGGTGCGCGAGGAAATGGACAGGATGGGAATTGAGATCCGCGATCCGGAACAACCAGTGGGAACGATGTCGGGCGGCGAACGGCAGTCCATCGCCATCAGCCGGGCAGTCTACTTTGGAGCCAAGGTCCTGATCCTCGACGAGCCGACGGCTGCCCTCGGCGTTAAGCAGGCTGGCATCGTACTCCATTACATTGTAAAGGCCAAAAGACGGGGTCTTGGTGTGATCTTCATCACCCATAACCCCAATCATGCCTACCCCGTGGGCGACCATTTCGTGGTGCTGCGCCGGGGCCGGGTTCTTGGCGACTATCGAAAAGATGAGATCACGCAGGAAGAGCTCGTGAATTTGATGGCAGGCGGCGAGGACCTGGCAAAGATGCAGCTAGAGCTGGCGCAGCTCCTGGAGGAGACGGCCCCGGCGGCGTGAATACCATGATCCAGCCTAGATCCTGGTCTGGTGGACGCCGCATCTCGAGCATTATTGGTAAAGCCTCGATCCTGACAATCCTGGCGGTGCTGGTGGGCGGGGCAATCGTGGGTAGACGCCCAGGGACCTTGCCGGCGTTTACCGACCGCCCTGAACTTATCATCGACGAATCGGTGGCCGTCGATTTCCAGGCGCTTGCCCTGCAGACCTGGGATCGGTTTTTGACGGTATTCTGGACGAGAAAAGACTGCTTTGGCGACGTTTACCTGAGAGCCGCGCATACCCTTGGCAGCCGGGCGGCCTACGATCCGGACAGCGCGACGGTCACCGTGCGCGTGCCGGCCACGGCGGCCATGCTGCAAGGAGCGCTGATCCACGAATGGGCGCATCATCTTGAGTTCCAGTGCAGGGAACATGAAGACCTCCGGGCGGCTTTCCTGCTGGCCCAGGGGCTGCCGGGGGATACTCCCTGGCGCATGGTTGAGAAGCCCGAGCTGGCAGCCAGCGCCTGGGCGGATGTGCCCTCCGAGCAATATGCAGAAGCCGTAATTGCTCTGGTGCTCGGCGGCCGGCCAATTCCAACCGGGGCGCGCCTCACTGCGGGGGCGGTTCAGGTGCTTGAGAAGTGGGCAGCCGGTAATTTACATTGAGACAGGAGAAATGGTATGTTCAGGAGGATGCTCGTTCCGGTGGACGGTTCACCACACTCCAAGCGTGCGGTTGAGGCAGCCGTGGGTCTGGCTAAACGGTTAGAAGCTTCTGTCTACCTGCTGCACGTGATCCGCAACTTGTCGCTTCCGATCGAGATCATGGAGATGATCGCCGCAGGTGAAATAACGGAATCACGCATGGAGATACTGCAAAACTCCGCACAGATCATCCTGGATAACGCCCGGCGGAGTTTCGAAGCGGCAGGACTTACGGAGATCACGTCTGATTATGTTATCGGCGACCCGGCGTATAAGATTCTCGAGTATGCTGAAGAGAATGGTGTTGACCTGATCGTCATTGGGCACCGCGGTCTGGGACCGCATAGTGGTTTGTTGGGCGGCGTGTCTAGGAACCTGCTCAACATGACCACAATTTCGTGCCTGGTGGTGGCCTGATTGAGAATAAGTTTGACAGGCGATGGAAAATATGCTATTTTTGACCCAGGTGCACACGTGTGCACACACCGGCAAAGGATAGTAGCGTGGCGGTCACCATAAAGGACATCGCCAGGCGCGCCGGCGTTACCCACTCCACCGTTTCGCGCGCCCTGCGTGGAAACCCGGCCATCGCAACCGAAACCGCCGCCCGGATCAAGCAGATCGCCGACGATTTGGGCTACGTCCCGAGCGCAGTAGCCAGGGGCCTGAGAACTAACCGCTCGCATGCCCTTGGCGTAATCGTCAGCCGGATTGACGATCCATTCTTCGGCGAGATCCTCCAGGGAATTGAGGACGTTTCGCACGAAGCCGGATATAGCCTGTTTGTGGCCGCCTCCCACCGCAATAGCGATCGAGAACAGGTCATCGTCCAGGCGATGGGGGAGCGCCGGGTTGATGGTCTCGTCGTTTGTTCCACTCATTTTGGAAAAGAGCACGAAAGAAAATTGAAGTCCTACGGCATCCCCATTGTGGCAGTGGATAACCAGGCGTTGAGCGATTACCAGTACTCGATTTATCATGACGACTTTTACGGCAGCCAACAGGCCACCCAACACTTGATCGATTTGGGTCACGAAAGGATCGCCTACCTGGGAAATGCAGAAGCCGGGCGCACAACTCAGGACCGCCTGGATGGTTTCTGCCAGGCGCTCAAGGATGCCGGTCGTTCTATTCGCGACGAATATATCTTTCACGGGCCTGACGGCCGGCCACAGGGCGGCGTGGTCGGAGCACAGCATCTCATGGATCTCGGCGAGCGACCCAGCGCCATTGTATGTTTCAATGATATGATGGCGGTTGGCGTTCTGCGTGCGCTGAAAGGCGCCGGCCTGTGCGTGCCGGCGGACTGTTCGGTGGTCGGCTTTGACAACATCAGCATCACTGCCTACAGCGACCCCCCGCTCACGACCTTTGAACAGCCCAAGTACCAGCTCGGCTTTACCGCAGCCCAAATGATGATGAATCTGCTCGATTCAGCGCAGGATGGAGGCCCTCCGTCTGAACCGGAGACTCGCATTCTAAAAGGCAGGATGGTGGTGCGGGAATCAACGGCGCCGCCGAGTTTAGTCAAATAGTCGATTAGTCAAATAGTCACGTAGTCAAAAAGGCCATGTCAACGGATAAGTCCCCTCTCCTGATTTCACCCGATCTAAATGCAGCAGAGTATGTGCGCGTTACCCCTCGAGCGGCTGGCTGGGAGCTGTTGCACTTTGCCGCTCGCAGGATGAGCGAGGGAGAACGTTGGCGGCACCAGACGGGAGACAATGAACTCGCCTTGGTGATTCTGGGCGGCGTGTGCAGTGTGCGTTCTTCACGGGGTAAATGGGAGCGGATCGGGCGTCGCCCGAATGTGTTCGCAGGAATGCCCTACGCCCTGTATCTTCCCCGCCATACAGACTTCAGCGTGGAAGCGCTCAGCGAAGAATTGGATATCGCCTACGGGTGGTGCGTTACAGACCAGGATCATCCTCCCCATCTGGTTTCGCCAGAACAGGTCCGTGTGGAGATCCGCGGCGGTGGCAACGCCACCCGGCAAATCAACGCTATCATCCCACCCGGCTTTGACTGTCACAGGCTGGTGGTCGTGGAAGTTTATACTCCTTCCGGCAATTGGAGCTCGTATCCCCCTCACAAACACGACCAGCATCGAGAGGATGAATACGGCAACCTGCTCGAAGCCGATCTGGAAGAAATCTATTTCTACAAGATTGATAAGCCTGGAGGCTACGCCTACCAGCGGGTGTACACTTCCGACGCTCGCCTGGACGAACTGGTCATGTCTCGCCATAACGACGCAGTCCTGGTCCCCGAAGGTTATCACCCGGTTGTGTCCGCCCATGGCTACACCACCTATTACCTGAACTTCCTGGCAGGTTCGGCGCAATCGTTAGCAAATATGGATGACCCCCAGTTCGCCTGGATCAAAGATACCTGGAAGGAGCAGGACCCGCGCCTGCCGATCGTACATATTGAGATGGAATATGCAGGCTAATTTTTGGTGCAAAAGGCGGCTGGTTCCGTCATGCAAAAACACGGAATTGTGACTGTGCGATTCTCACCGTGACGCTATCATCATAGATATCAAACATCTGTGCCAATCTGTGTGAATCTGTGGTTCAAAGGGCCGGCCTGTTCGTAAAATTGTGAAGGAATGTCAAACCAAGTGGAACTAGAGCAGTTTGAACTCATCACCATGGGTCGCTCCTCCATCGATCTCTATTCCAACGATGTAGGCAAGCCATTCACCGAAATCACCAGCTTTGCCGCTTATGTCGGTGGATCATCGACGAATATCGCCGTCGGTGCCCAACGCCTGGGCGTAAAAACGGCGCTGCTGACCGCCGTTGGAGAGGACCCGGTGGGTGACTTCATCCTGCATTTCCTTAAAAATGAAGGCGTGGAGACAAAATATATCCCGGTCAAGCCAGCCGCTCGCAGCAGCGCCGTGGTCCTGGGCATCGAA
>DATCIL010000235.1:0-6528 GCA_036507795.1 Anaerolineales bacterium
CCGGGCGATCCTGGAGGCAGTCGCTGCCGGTGAGGCAGATTTAGCGGCGCAGCGGGCGAAAGAGCATATCTTGAATCTTCGAGATGAGCTGGTGGGGCTCCTTGCGGTAGATGAGGAGCTTCTGGAAGAAAAGGCGCAGGATGTGAGCGCCAATCAGTAAGGAAGGAACAATGAAAAACCTCGAGATAACGCTACGGAATGTGTACATGGCGAGGGGCAAGGTGGGGGAGGTAGCCCTGCGGACGCCAGTGTTTGATGCAGAGAGATTGGGGAAAGCGATTGGCCGCAGGGTGGTGCTGAAGGCGGAAAATCTGCAGGAAACAGGGTCGTTTAAGATCCGAGGGGCGGCGAACAAGATTTTGGGCCTGAAAGAAACAGAGCGGAAGCGCGGGGTACTGGCAGTATAGACCGGGAACCACGGGCGGGCGGTGGCGTACGTGGCTCAACGGGTGGGCGTGCCGGCAGTGGTGTGCGTTTCCGCGGCGGTGCCGGAGAACAAGCTGGCGGCGATCCGGGCGCTGGGTGCGGAGCTGGTGATCGCCGGCAAGACGTACGATGAGGCAGCAGAGCAGGCGGAGCAGTTGAAAGAAGCGAGAGGGCTGACGATGGTGCACCCGTTCGATGACCCGGATATCATTGCCGGGCAGGGCACGATCGGCGTGGAGGTGCTGGAGGATTTCCCGGAAGTGGATACGGCGGTCATTCCGCTCTCCGGCGGCGGCTTGATCGGAGGCATCGGGCTGGCCTTGAAATCCGCGAGCGAGGATATCCGGGTGATCGGTGTTTCCATGACACGCGGACCCGCAATGGTGGATAGTTTGAAGGCCGGCAAGGTGGTTGAGGTGGTTGAAGAGCCCACGCTGGCGGACGCGTTGGCGGGGGGGATCGGGACGGATAACCAGCATTCGTTCCGCATGGCGCAGAGGGTGATCGACGCGAGCGTGCTGGTCACGGAGAGCGAAATCGCCGGGGGAATGGTATATGCACTTGATGAACACCACCTGGTTTTGGAGGGAGCGGGTGCTGTGGGGCTGGCAGCGCTGTTGTACGGGAAAGTTGCCGGGTTGGGAAAGAATGTGATGGTGGTACTGAGCGGCGGGAATGTGGAGGTCGAGATCCTGGCAAGCATCGCGGAGAAGAGAAAGGGGTGGTATGAGGATATGGTGCTTGGAGATATGTAATACATGATATATATGCAAGGGGCAATGGCCAAAATGTCGTCAGGGAAATGCGAATTTACATTTGAGCGGTTCGGTGGTATAAAACCTTAGTTCTGGAGAACAGAGAGAAAAGGGATGGGGATTCAAACAAAGCTTGAGAGGCGGATTGAAGCCTTACGGATTCGCGTCGAGGCTCTGGGAAGGCTGGCGGAAGCGGCGCCTCAGGACGTCCAGGGAACTTTGCTGGAAGCCAGGGAAGAATTAGCTGCCGCTTTGGTAGAATTCCAGGCAGAATCGACTGAAGGGGATGCTCCAGGCGCGCACCCGGCTCAAGTGAGCCAGCGGCTGATCGCGGCAGAGACACAGCGGGCGCTTGAAGGCCTACACACGGCAACGGCCGCGCTGCTTTCGACCTTAGATTTAGACGAGTTATTGGGACGGATTCTGGATGCGGCGCAGCGAGCGATCCCGGTAGCCGAAAAAGGGATGCTGCACCTGGTAGCGCCAGATTCCGGGAAGCTGCAAACCAGCGCCGTCCTGGGGTACACGGCGGCACCGGTAAAAATCAACACCCATGAAGCGATCAGTGAGTATATTGTGCAGGCGGTCCGCAAGCGAAAATCGCTCATAATCCGCGACACCGAGATTTCGGCCCCCTCACTAGAGGATGGCCGGCTAATGGATGACCACCCGATCCGTTCCACGATCATCGCCCCATTGATTTTGGGCGATTCGGTACTGGGGGTGTTATCGCTGAACGCATCCACGCCGGAAGCGTTCCATGAAGCGGATCTCAAACTGCTGGAGAGTTTTGCGGCAACGACTTCGGCGGCGATTCAGAACGCACGGCTGCATGCTAAGGTTCAGAAGCTGGCGATCACTGATCCGCTGACGGGGTTATACAATCGGAGAGGCTTTTTCGAATTGGGCCGGCGGGAGATCGAACGCGTGCGGCGATTTGGCCACCCGTTGTCGGCAATCATGGTGGATATCGATCAGTTTAAGGCGATCAATGATACCTATGGTCACCAGACCGGCGACCAGGTTCTGCGCGCCCTGGCGGACCGGCTAAACCACAATATCCGCGGCGTGGACATCCTGGGGCGCTACGGTGGCGATGAATTCAGCATTTTGCTGCCCGAAACAGACTTGGAGACGGCGAAAGCGATCGCCAGGCGCCTGCGCCAGGGGATCGCGGATAACCCGATTTCAACCGACGACGGGCTCCTCTCGATAACAATCAGCCTGGGGATTGCAATCGCCAACGAAGAGATGCCGAATTTGGAGGCCCTGCTCAACCTGTCGGATGCAGCCATGTATGCCGCAAAGCAAGGGGGGAGGGACCGGGTGGTGGTAGGGGAGACAAGCAGCGATCAATGATCGACGGGTTCGGGTTTCCAGGGGGCAAGGATATGCCCGTAGGGGTGCGTTTCCTTAAGCAGGTCGTGGGCGGCCTGGCTATCGATGGGGACTGACACCAGGAAACCCTGACCAAATTCACAGCCGAGCTGTTTGAGCTGGTCGAGCTGCCCCTGCGTCTCGACGCCCTCGGCAATCAGGCCGACGCCGAGGCGGCGGGTGAGAGTGATAATGGCCTGGATGATGTTCAGCTGGTTGGTATCATCTGCCATACCACCGACAAAAGTGCGGTCGATTTTCAAGGCATTGAGGGGGAAATGGGAGAGGTAACCAAGGGAAGAATAACCCACGCCAAAATCGTCGATTTGTAATTGAACGCCGAGAGATTGGAGGTTGGCGAAAACTCCGGTGGTGAGCTGGCTGGTCTCCATAACGGTGTTTTCGGTGATTTCGAGTTTGAGGCATTCAGGGTCCAGGCCGGTTGCTGCCAGGATTCCTTCGACGACGGGAACCAATTCGGGTTGGAGGAGCTGTTTGGCGGATATATTGACGCTTATGGTGAGAGGCGGATCGGAGGGCATTTCCTGATGCCAGTGATGCATCTGCCGGCAGGCTTCGTGCATCACCCAGCGATCGAGCGGGATAATAATGCCTGACTCTTCGGCCATAGGGAGGAATTCACGGGGAAGCAGCAGGCCGCGTTCCGGATGCTGCCAGCGCACCAGGGCTTCAAAACCGATTAGCCTGCCGTTTTCTAGAGAGACGACCGGCTGGTAGAAAACGCGCAGCTCCTGGCGGTCGAGAGCCTGGCGCAGATCGGTTTCCAGGCTAATGCGTTTCATGACCTGTTCGCGCATGTGCGGCTCGAAGATATGGTAACGGGCGCGGCCGCTGGCTTTCGCGGAATACATGGCGATGTCGGCATCACGAAGAATATCCTCGGGGTCCTGGTAGCCAATTTTGTTCAGGACGATGCCAATGCTGGTAGTGATGAAGACTTCATGATTGACGAGGTCAAAGGTGTTACGGAACTGGTCGTTGATCCATTCGGCGATGTGAACGGCAGCATTTTCATCGCCGACATCGTCGAGTAAGATGACAAATTCGTCCCCGCCCAGGCGGGCAACGGTATCGGTGGCGCGGATACCCTGGCGCAGCATTTGTCCGACGGCAATCAAAAGCTCATCTCCAGCCATGTGCCCCAGGCTGTCATTGACGTCCTTGAAACGGTCAAGGTCGAGGAAGAGGACGGCGAATACGTAGTCCGGGTGGCGCTTGGATCGTTCTACGGCGTACTGCAAGCGGTCCATAAACAGGGCGCGGTTGGGCAGTTCGGTGAGGGTATCGTGAAGGGCATCGTGAAGCAGGCGCTGCTCGGCGTTTTTGCGGTCGGTGATGTCGGCCTGAGAACCGGCCATGCGGGAAGCAACTTTGTCGGCGTCCAGGACGCAGATAGAACGACTGAGCATCCAACGGTAAGTGCGGTCACGGTGGAGTACGCGGTGTTCATTCTCAAAGTGAGGGGTAAGGCCCTGAAGGTGACTGGAAATTTCCAGGCGCAGGCGTTCGATGTCTTCCGGATGGACACGGTCAAACCACTCATCGGGGCTGTCGCTGATCTCGTCCTCAGCGTAGCCCAGCATGGCTTTCCAACGCGGGGAATAATAGATATGGTTGGTCTTAAGATTCCAATCCCAGATCCCATCGTTGGCGCCGCGAACGGCCAGAGCGTAGCGCTCCTCACTCTCACGCAAGGCGGCTTCCACCCGGCGGCGCTCCGCAATCTCTTGGTGGGCTTGTTCAAAGAGGCGGGCATTTTCGATAGCTACGGCAGCGTAATCTGCGAGGGAGGTGAGCTGAGCTTCATCGGATTCCGTGAAGGCGCGCTTACTCTTGCGATTATCGACCGAGAGAACGCCCAAAGCCCGTCCGCGAGAAAGAATGGGAACATGAAGGAGGTTTTGGACAAGGAAGCCGGTGCTGACTTTTAGGTCAGGATCTTCCTCACCTCGAGAGGTACGTAAAGGCCTTCCGGAGCGCATCACGTGACCAGCCAAGGAATCGGCGACAGGCATGCGCATGGTTTCGATGGCCTCCTCCTCGATGTTTTTGGCAGCGCGCAGGTAGAGTTGATCGGTGCCAGCGTCGAGCAGGGCGACAAAACCTTCTTCGGCGCTGGTGAGGAAGACGCCCGCCTCGATGATCCGGCGCAGCACCTGGTCCAGTTCAAGGGTGGAGGTGACGCTTTTGCCCACTTTGGAGAGCACAGTGAGCCAGGAGACCTGCTCTTTCAATTGCTCGGTGAGCATTGCTTTTTCCCGGCCGAGGCGGGACTCGGTCAGGGCACGAGTCAAAGCAGCGTCAAGGCTGTACATATCGACCGGTTTGGGAAGGTAATCCTGAACGCCGAGGCGAAAGGCTTCGACAGCGACGTGCTCGGAGCCATGGGCGGTGGAGAGGATCGTGGGGATGTTGTGGCCTTCGCGGGCCAGCTGATGGAGTAGGTCGAGGCCGTTGGTGTCGGGCAGCTGAAGGTCGAGGATGATAAGTGAGACCGGCCGGGAATGGATGACTTGCATGGCAGAACTGCCGTTATAGGCGACCACAGCTCTATATCCGAGTGTCGGTAATATTTTCTCGGCCAAGAAATCAGCGATCTCTCTGTTGTCATCAACGACGAGAATTGTTTCGGATTCCAGGATGACCTCCCTGCAATGAAAAAATGATTGAGATATCTTCCTATTGCACAATATTTTATTTTAAAAAAGCGCCTCGCAGCCCCGCCATTCTGTTAGCTTGCGATTTTGTCGGCGGGTAGAGATGGTAGCAATAGTAATAACAATAGAGATAACGAGGTTTGGGCGGATACATTACTGTCAGTTGTGAAAGTGGGCGGCGTAGGAGTGATGCGTAAGACGTGATGCGTAAAACGTGAATAGAAAACCGCCGGAGGAGGCGGTTTGGGGTGGGGCTGGCAGGGGAGCGGTATCGTCAGGGCTGTTTGTAGGCGATGAGGACGACGTCTAACTCCTGTTCGAGGGCCTGAAGGCGACTGAGTTGGTCTTCGGTCAGCTCGGCGGTAGCATAGCGGGGCTCGACGGCCAAAATAAGGGTGCCAAATTGTTCCTCAAGGTCACGGACCCTGGCGAGGCTTTCCTCATCCAGGTTGGCGATACGCATCTTGGGTTTGGTCACGAGTACCTCCTTTGGATAAGTGGAATGATCCTGGGACTATTGTAATATATACCATACGAGGGGAGATTAAGGCGTAATTGCGTAATGCGAAACTCGTAATGCGTAATTTGTGATTGCGCAATGAAGGAGATTTGAGGGCGGAGGGAGGCGCTAAGGGTTTTTGGGAACGATTACCTGGAGTACGGCCGGGAGGAGATCGACGGTTACGGGAGTCGTCCCCAGAGTTTCGTAAATCTCAGCTGTTCCGCCATCTTTCTGAAGTTGACGATCGAGAATCTGGCGGATTTTCGCAACATCGGCGCCACCCGCGATCGGGTTGACGACAACGAAGATACGGCAAGCGGTATCGGATACGTGATCGGACATGTGAAGCGATCCAGTAAGCGAAATAAAATTTGCAATTTGAGAGTTTAGTATTGGAGGGCAGGTTGCGGTTGACTAATTCTAATACAAATGGCATGGTTTGTGCACGGTTTCAAGAAGGCAGACGCGAATAGAAAGACCAACCTCCCGCAGGAAAGCTGACCTGGCAGGAGGTTGGTTGGGAGGCCCCGCGTGGGCGAACGCGGAACCCAAGGGGAATTACGGCTTGGAAACAGTGATAGCCGTGCAGTCGCTTAAGGCGCGAAGCGGGTAACAAGGTGCGAAGTCCTCCCCGAATGCGGGCCTCATTAATATTAACGAATTCGTGGAGAAATATTACAGAAATTCACTGATAATTTGCTGACATGGGGGACGTGATGCGTAAAACGTGAAACGTGAGATGTGTTACGTATTGCGTGTAGCGTGTTTTTGTTCTGCGGATGGTGCAGTT
>DATCIL010000236.1:0-3949 GCA_036507795.1 Anaerolineales bacterium
GTTGAGTACCTGGCCAGATTCCCGCTTCCGGAAAATGTGGACGTGCATGTGATCCACGTAGTACCGCCGCTCCCTGTAACTACTCTCTCGAGCGCCGCTATACCTGTCGATGCGTCCAAATACTGGGAATCGAGCGGCCGAACGCCAGAACTCGACGAAGAAGAGGCGCGATCTATTCTTTCCAACACATTAGAGTCGCTGAGCTCCTCGGGCATAAAAGCAAAAGGCGTGCTGACCAGTGGAAAAGTTGCTGAAGAGATTAACCAATATGTGGAATCGCAACAAATCGACCTGGTGTTGGCGGGCTCGCGCGGCCTCAGCGCCGTGAAAGGTTGGTTGCTGGGCAGCGTATCGCGCAAGCTCATCTACCACTGCAAGTGCTCGGTCTTGATTGTCCGACATCAAGAAATCGGCTTGTAGCATCGAGAAGGAGCTCATAATAGTGGAATCCTCGGTAACAATTGTAAAGATTTGGGGCATCCCTATCGACCTGCACCTTAGCTGGTTTTTAGTCTTCGCCCTGATCACCTGGTCCCTGGCCGTAGGCTACTTTCCGGCCGAATACCCGGAATTGACCCCCGCAGTCTTTTGGTTTCTGGCGACCGTGACCAGTGTCCTATTCTTTGGGTCGGTACTTTTGCACGAACTGGGCCATTCGGTATTGGCTTTGCGCAACAATATTCCGGTTCACAGCATAACCCTTTTCATATTCGGCGGCATCGCTCGGATTAGTCGAGAACCGCCCAATCCCGGAGTCGAGTTTCGCATTGCTATCGCCGGGCCATTGACCAGCCTGGCATTGGCAGCCGCTTTCTTTGGGCTCTGGCAGCTAGACCAGCATGTTCCCTACCTGGCGGCGCCCAGTCTATGGTTGGCGCGCATCAACTTTCTCCTGGCGACCTTCAACATGATCCCGGGATTTCCTCTGGATGGGGGCAGAATTCTCCGCTCGGTGGTCTGGAAGTTTACCGGCAATTATCTGCGTTCTACCCAGGTTGCCACCTTTAGCGGACAACTGGTCGCATTTGGTTTTATCGGTTTGGGAATATTTACGGTCCTGAGCGGCAACTTTTTCAACGGCCTGTGGCTGGTTTTCATTGGCTGGTTTCTCCAGAACGCGGCAGCAGCCAGCTACGCTCAGGCAAACCTGCGCCAATTGCTCAAAGGTGTGAAAGTTTCCCAGGTAATGTCAACCGAATGCACTCGAGTACCAGGAAGGCTACCGATCAGTCGCCTGGTCAATGATTATGTGTTAAATGGCGGCAACCGTTGTTTCTTGGTCACCGAGGGAGACCGCTTACGAGGGATCTTGACCCTGCGCGATATCGGTGCGGCACCGCGTGCCGATTGGGATCAGGTCACCACCAGTGAGATGATGCTTCCCTGGGAAAAACTAATCCGGGTAAATCCAGAGATGGAGCTGATGGAAGCTCTGCAAAAGATGGATGATAGCAATGTGGCGCAGGTACCGGTGGTCACAAATGGCCATTTGGTGGGTATGCTCTCCAGGGAGCAAATCCTCCACTATATACGCCTGAGAGGGGAAATTGGCGTATAAATGCCATGGGTGAAACATAATCACATTTTGAATCAAGGAGAGGACCATGGGAAAGGAAACTGTATTATTTTCCAGTGAAGAAAGAACCGATTCTCAGCGAGCGGCCGAATTCTTGCGCCAGCTGGCCGACAAGATTGCCGCCAGACAAGTCATCTTGCGGCAGGGTGACAACGAGCTTGTTCTGGCTCTGCCCGATCATCTTATCCTTGAGCTCAAGGTAGAGGAAGAGATGAAGGCCGGAAAAGAGAAGCGCACTCTGGAGATTGAGTTCGAATGGGTAGAAGGTGGTTCAGCCGAAGGCCCGGTATCTTTGGGCTGAGAGGTGGATCGAAAACATCTTGGGATCGTCATTAAGATCCCCTCTTCCCATTGGATGGAAGCAGAAGCCTGTGGGCGGTGGCCTGGAAGCTCAGCGGAAGTTTTCACTGCGCCGCTTGAATACGTTTCATTACAGTTGCGTTAGGGAGTCCTCCTGAGAGGTAGCATCACGTCATGAAACGGTCTCCTGAAATAAATAGCGACAACATCGGTTCTGTCGTTTCAATTCGGGGCAGCGTGATCGAGGCGCGCTTCCCTATGCGTATGCCCCCGCTGCATTCGCGCTTGCTGGCAGGACGTGGAGCGGAGGTCATCATCGAAGCAGTCAGCCATATGAGCTCGGAACTGGTACGGGGGATCGCCATCACGCCTGTCAAAGGCTTGCCTCGAGGTGCTCCAGTTATCGATACCGGCGAGCCGCTGAGGGTTCCGGTTGGCCAGCGTTTGTTGGGCCGGATGTTTAACGTATTTGGTGAGACCATTGACCGTAAAGGCGCGCTAGAAGGGGGCGAATGGCGGTCAATCTACCAGCCCTCCGTACCCTTAACCAGGCATATCACCCAGTCGGAAATATTCGAAACGGGTATCAAGGCCATCGATATTCTTACGCCGTTGGAACGCGGCGGGAGAGCAGGTCTGTTTGGAGGAGCCGGCGTAGGCAAAACCGTGTTGATCACTGAATTGATCAACAATATTGTTGGGCGGCATGAAGGCATCAGCATTTTTTGCGGAATCGGCGAGCGCTCTCGGGAGGGGGAAGAACTCTACCGGGAAATGAACGCAGCCGGTGTAATGGGTAATACAATTATGGTCTTTGGCCAGATGAACGAGCCACCGGGCGCCAGGTTCCGCGTGGGACATGCTGCCCTGACCATGGCGGAATACTTTCGCGATGAAGCCAGACAGGATGTGCTGCTTTTGATCGATAATGTTTTTCGCTTCGTCCAGGCCGGCTCTGAAGTTTCCGGGTTGATGGGTCAGATCCCCTCCAGGGTTGGCTACCAGCCCACACTCGCTTCTGACCTGGCTGAGCTGCAAGAACGCATTTCCAACACCGCTAATGGTGCTATCACCTCGGTACAAGCTGTCTACGTACCGGCGGATGATTTTACCGACCCCGCGGCCGTTCACGTTTTTTCATACCTCTCGGCCTCAATCGTACTTTCCCGCAAGCGAGCTAGCGAAGGGCTCTATCCGGCAATTGATCCCCTGCAGTCAGGCTCAAAAATGCTGGCCCCCCACATTGTCGGCGAGCATCACTACCGGGTGGCTCAGGACATCCGCAAAACTCTGGCTCATTACGAAGAATTGAAAGACCTGATTGCCATGCTTGGCATGGAAGAACTCTCCCGAGAAGATCGCCTGATCGTCTCTCGCGCCCGGCGCCTCGAACGTTTCTTGACCCAGCCGTTCTTCACCACGGAGCAATTCACGGGTTTACCCGGAAAAATGGTGGATTTAGACGACGCCCTCGAAGGATGTGAGCGCATCCTGAACGATGAATTTAATGACATCTCGGAACGCTCGTTTTATATGATTGGAAAAATAGCGGAGGCCGGCAAACGGTGAGATTGAAAGTCTTGCTTCCGATAAAAATATTGATCGATGAAGAAGTGGTCAAAGTAATTGCCGAGGCGGAGAACGGGTCCTTCTGTCTTCTGCCCCGCCATATAGACTTCGTCGCTGCCCTGGTTCCTGGATTGCTTTCTTTCACAACCGTTGATCAGGAAGAGGAGTTCCTGGCCCTGGATGAGGGCATACTGGTTAAGCGAGGCCCCGAAGTGCTGGTCTCGACGCGCAATGCCGTCCTGGGACCCGACCTGGGGAAACTGCGGCAGATGATTAGAAAACAGTACCAGGAGCTCGAAGAGCACGAGAAAAGAGTCCAGGCTGCCATAGCCAGGCTGGAAGCCGACTTGGTGAAGCGCTTCATCGAATCAGGAGAAGGCCTCCATGTCTGATTTCCGCGGCAAAGATCATTTGCATGCGTCCGTAGATATCGGCAATGAGATCGGCGAAAAAGAGGCCCGTAAACTCCGCGCCAGGCGCCACAAGGATCGCGGCATCTGGTTC
>DATCIL010000237.1:0-2343 GCA_036507795.1 Anaerolineales bacterium
AAGATGATCGTTTTTAGCATGAGATCTTCATCCCTCCATCATAACCCCATAATGAGGCGCGCTACCGTGAAATAAATGAATAGACCGGTCGCATCCACAAGCGTGCTCATCACCGGACCGGAGACAACGGTCGGGTCGATCTTCAGCCGGGCGGCCACGATCGGCAGCATGGCGCCCAGGGCGTTGGCCCAGATAACGATGGTGAATATTGCCAGAGATACTGTTAGCGCCAGTCCCTGGTCGGAACCCCAGGTCAGCGCCCTCAAGTAAGCGATAGCGGCCATTCCTACGCCCAGCAGGATACCGACCCGCAGTTCGTGCCAGAACGAACGCAGGGCGTCTCCCAAATCGATATCGCCCACCGCCAATGCGCGGATGATGGTGCTCGTTGTCTGCGATCCGGCATTGCCTCCGGTCCCGATAAGCAGCGGGACGAAGAAGGCCAGCGCTACAACCGATTGAAGCTCTCCTTCAAAGTGGCGCAGGACCGTGCCGGTCAGGCTTTCGGTGAGGAAGAGAAGGAGCAGCCACCCAATTCTTTTTCGAGTGACCAGTGAAATTCTGGTGGTCAAGTACGGTTGGTCCAGCGGCTGGGCGCCGCCCAAGCGCTGGATGTCTTCGGTCGCCTCTTCCTCGAGAACGTCCACTACATCATCGATCGTGATCACGCCCAGCAACCGGTTGTTTCCGTTCACTACGGGCAGAGCGAGCAGGTCGTAACGTTTCATAATCCTGGCACATTCCTCCTGGTCGGTGCCGGCAGGAACCGATATAACTTGAGGTTCCATAATATCGGCAAGGAGCGTGTTGGGGTCGGCTACGATCAGCTGGCGCATGCTGACAACTCCGACCAGCTTCTCCTGCCCATCCACAACGAAGAGGTGATAGGCGGCTTCGGTCTCGGGTTTCCACTGCCGGATGGCCTCGATTGCTTCATAAGCTCTCATCTTGCGGCGCAGCGCCAGGAACTCGGACGTCATCAATCCCCCTGCGCTGTCATCCGGGTGCAGCAGCAGCGGCCGGACTTCCTCGGGTTTTTCCAATCCTGCCAGGATCGCCTCTGCCTGCAAAGTGTCAATATCCCCAAGCAGGTCTGCGGCTTCATCCGGCTCCATTTCGCGCACAATCATTATGGCTTCACCGGACGGCAGAGCGCTGACCAATTCGGCAGCCTCTTCATCGTCCAGGTCTTCCAGGATATCGGCGGACGTAGACGGGTGGAGTCGGGGGAGTAAGGCGATCTTATCTTCGTCATCCAGTTCATTGAAGACCTCTGCCTGGTCGGGCGCTCGCAAGGTCTCCAGGATCCGGATAGCGGAGCTTACGTCATTCTGTTCTAGTGCGGTTTGGACCTGCTCCAGAACGGTATCGATATTAAAGCTGGTCATAAACCACCTCCTGGGCGAATGCCCAGGAGGTGGGAGAGAAAAAAGCTACCAGTCCTCGGCGGCGTTCGCCATAATTTTTATATGTTCCCGGTTACTGGGAGGCTTTTCGTCCATGAGATCCTTTGCTAGTGAAGATAATTGGTAAATCGGGCTAATTATACAACCGAACTGTATTTTAGAGAAGAATTTCGGATTCCCCTCCCTGTTTCATTTTCTATTCATAAAAGGGCTTTATAATTACGATAAGTGTGGTCGTAATTGGGGAAGATCATTTGTTGCCGCATTCAATCGCCTGGATCTTCCATCCTCAAGGAGCGTGCAGTTAATCCTATGTCGAGCAGGATAAACGAACCGGATGCTTTACCCGCAGAGCAGGACATTTCCCGCTGGCAGCGCCTGCGCCATGCCCTGCGCCGGACATGGCCGTTCGCTTCCGGTGTGTTTGCTGCCCTGGCCGCGCTCCTGTTATTCAATGTCCTGGTGCCCGGTCCGCAGCAGCTGACGGTGAACCAGGTGAACGAGGCGGTTGCGCAGGCGTTAGCGTCTGCTACACCGCCGCCAGCCTATTCTGCGCTCGTCTACCAAGCGATAAGACCGTCGCTCGTTCTCATCCAGACCGAAGGGCCGGGCAAGGACGGCGAGCCAGGCAGTGGCTTGGGCAGCGGCGTCGTGATCAACGATCGCGGCGATATTCTAACCAGTCTGCACGTGGTGGCGGAAGCGACCGGGATAGAGGTGACCTTCGCGGATGGCACCCAATCGAAAGGTCAAGTGACCGCCTCCCAGCCGGAAAATGACATTGCCGTGCTGAGCGCCGACCAGCCGCCCGCACAGCTTGTGCCCGCCACGCTGGGGAATCCGAATGCCATGCGCGTCGGCGACGAAGCTTTCGCCGTCGGAAATCCCTTCGGTCTGTACAGCTCGATGAGCGCCGGCGTTATCTCGGGCTTCGACC
>DATCIL010000238.1:0-3108 GCA_036507795.1 Anaerolineales bacterium
GGGAAGCCGGTCCGGGAGCTGACCTTTTCCGAGTACAAAACTCTGAGCGGAAGGCTTATTCCTACGCGGCTGGTCATGCGACCCCTGGACAAGGCTGGGGAGCAGAGCACAATCGTGTACAAAAACATCCTCTTCGACGTGCCGATCAGCGAGGAGATGTTTTCCCTGAAAAATCTGAAGCGATGAGCGGACAACTTTTTCGGCTCGCCTGGCGCAATCTCTGGCGCAATCCCCGGCGTACGTTGATCGCCATGGCTGCCATCGGCTTCGGCTACGTAATGCTGCTATTCGTTGCGTGCCTCATGGCGGGACTGAGGCAGCAGATGATCGAGAGCGGCACGGGCCTTGTTCTCTCTGATATTGAGGTTCACGCTCCGGCTTACTACCCCAACCGTTCCATTCACCAGACCCTGGGAGAGCGAAAAGGGACAAATGTCAGCGCGCTGCTGGCTGCCATCGCAGCCGACCCCCGGATTTATGCTGCTACTCCCCGCGTGTACGGCTACGGCCTGGTAAGCGCTCCCCATCAATCTGCCGGGGCGGAGATTCTCGGTGTCGTTCCCAATCAGGAACAAAAGGTTACTGTACTGCACACTCGGATAGTAAAAGGGAGCTATCTGAGCGAACAGATACCAAAGGGTATCGTGATGGGAGATAAACTCGCTACCACGATTGGCGTCGAGGTAGGGTCAGAAATCGTCCTGTTGACGCAGGCGGCCGATGGTTCGATGGGAAATGACCTGTACACGATAGTGGGGATTTTTCACACTAATCTTGACGAAACGGACCAGGGTCTGGTGCTCATGTGTCTCCCTTCTCTGCAGGAGCTTTTGCGCTTGCCGCCGGTAAGAATCCATGAAGTCGGTATCAAGCTCCATGACATAACCGAGGCTACGACGGCGGCTCGGGCACTCGATGTCCAACTGAATAAAACGCTTCCGGTTCGGGTGAGGGCCTGGCCTGAGCTGACGCCGGAGCTAGCCGATTACGTGCAGTTTAATCGCAGTGTCACTTTTATTCTCTTTTCCATCTTTTTCCTGCTAGCGATCATTGGCGTAATCAATACCATGCTCATGGCGGTCATCGAGCGCACGCGTGAGCTGGGCATGCTGATGGCCGTGGGAATGCGTCCTGTTCAGGTGGTGGGTCTCATCCTGGCAGAGGCGGCAGGTTTGGCGGGAGCCAGTCTAGTTTTGGGAGGAGCCATTGGGGTTCCGCTCCTCTGGTATTTGCAGGTCCATGGTTTGGACTTGGGCGGCGCTATAGACGAGCTCTCTCTGGCTGGAGTCGTGGTGGGTCGCCACTGGTACGGTCGGCAAGATTTTTTTGCTTACGGTCAGGCCGCGCTGGGGCTGGCGGTCACTGCTCTTGTGTCTGCCCTTTATCCCGCGTTGCGGGCTGCCCGCTTTCGGCCGACGGAGGCGCTCCGAAAGGTCTAGCGATGTCGGGTGTTCTCCTTCTGGTGAAAATCGGCTGGCGCAATCTCTGGCGCAATCCCCGGGGTACCCTGCTGACTGCGCTGGCCTTGGGTTTGGGTCTTGCCTTGCTGCTGATCTCTTTGGGCTTGCTCGATGGCCTCCACGAAAAAATGGTTGGTGATGGAGTGCGATTCGGTACCGGGCACGTAGTCATCCAGGCGAAGGGGTATCAAGACACCGGCTCTCAGGAGCTCTTGCTTCCGGCCCGGGTCGTGTCTATGACCGCAGAGTTTTTGCATACCGAGCCCATGAAACATGTTGTGCGAGGCATGAGTCCAAGGCTTCTGGCCTCTGGACTGCTGAGTTCCGCAGCCAACGCTGCCGGCGTGGGCATTATTGGGGTCATACCGAAAGAGGAGCAAGCCGTCTCCCTGATTCCCCTGCGAATCATCGAGGGGACCAATCTGATTGACGACAAACGACCTGGGGTTGTCATCGGCGCTGAGCTGGCCCGCAAGCTCGAGGTGAAGGTCGGCTCCAAAGTAGTGCTCATGACTCAGGCTGTGCAACAGCCTGGCACCGAAGCTACGGACGCAGTTGAAGGAGGAATGCAGAGCACCCTTCTGCGGGTGAGCGGGATCTTTCGCACGGGTGTGCAAGCGATCGATGCCCACATCATCCATTTGCCATTGGCCGTGGCCCAAGCACTGCTCGGAGTGCCAGACCGGGTGACTCAAGTAGCCATCCTCCTTGAACGGGAGGGTGACTCGCTGATGGTGGCAAGGGAATTGCGGAAGCAGTTGGCGGGAGTTCCGGTTGAAGTTCTCCCCTGGCGGGAATCCATGCCGAGGCTGGTTCAGATCTTTCGGCTGGACCAGGTGTTTAATTATGTTATGAACGGCGTGGTGCTAGCGATGGTGGGGTTGGGGATACTCAACACGATTCTCATGCGAGTACTAGAGCGCCGCTATTAATTTGGTCTCTGTAAGGCTCTTGGCCTTCGGCCCCTGCAGCTTGCAGGAATGATTATTGGCGAGTCTCTGGCTCTTACGACGATCAGCCTCTCCCTGGGTCTGGCGTTGGGTTCGAGTGCCCACTATTATATTTCGACCTTCGGGTTGGATCTGCACTGGCTCTTCGAAGGCGGCGCTCCCTCCGCTTTCGTTTTTGACCCAATCATCTACTCGCGCTTAAGCCTGAGGCGCATCGCCATGTCCGTAAGCATTGTGTTTCTGACAACGACGGTCATTTCCTTTTATCCCGCACTCAAGGCAGCACGGACAGAGCTGCCTGATGCATTGAAGGTGTTTTAGAAAAACTAGCTGTTAGTTTTGGGCTTGGAGAAAATCAGAATAATTCTTGAGGCACAGACGAGCAGAACAAATTTAACCAGGGCGCAGAGCATGGAAGAAAAAGTTGCGATTGGAAGGCATACCGCCGAGCATGCGGTGGCGGGCGATGTGGTCACATGGGCAGTGGAACTGAAGGAGGCGAGAAAGACCTACCGTACGGGTCCAATCGAGATCCCCGCACTGCGCGGGGTCAGTCTACGGATTGCACCTGGAGAATTTCTGGCAATTGCCGGTCCTTCAGGTTCCGGGAAAACCACCTTGCTCAACATCATCGGCGGACTCGACCGTGCAGACGACGGGGAGGTGTGGGTGGAAGGAAAGAACCTTCAGCTCTTATC
>DATCIL010000239.1:0-37315 GCA_036507795.1 Anaerolineales bacterium
GAGCTTCTGCGACCGAAGGAGCTTGACCTGTTCCGCTAGTTAGATTCCGGTGCGAGACCTCTTCAGCTGCCCTCCCCCAACTGCCCAGCTGCCCTCCCCGGCGGCATCCCGCCTCTGTGTCATTGCGAGCGCAGCGAAGCAATCTCGATCTTTAGCCGCCGTCCCCGGCAGCGCCATACCTCCGCACATGCTCCCCCGCCCTCCCGATATGCTCAGCCCGAGTCATTCCTATGACCGTCCTCGGCGGCGTCTCCTGGACCGCGAACCCTCCACAAAGCCGTTTTGCACCAGGAACCAGTTATTCCCTACGAAAATCCGTTATCCGCCCCTCTCCTCGCCCGATCCAGGTGCTCTGAGCGGTTACATTGCGGTAAAATAAAATCAGATTGCATAAGGGGATGGTGAAAAACTATCTCAGGAGGAATAATTTGTCTTTGGATCTCATACCGCAATCCCACAGGGATCTGCTCAAAGATGAAACCCCGGCATTTGCTTATTTGGCGACCGTTATGGCCGATTGTTCCCCGCAGGTGACCAAAGTGTGGTTCAATACCGATGGAGAACATATCTTAATTAATTCCGTGAAGGGGCACGTTAAAGATCGAAATATGCGGGCGCGGCCGGAAA
The DNA here is from genome assembly GCA_036507795.1 of Anaerolineales bacterium. GTDB lineage: Bacteria > Chloroflexota > Anaerolineae > Anaerolineales > UBA4823 > DASQQR01. Next base: position 628 of record DATCIL010000239.1, read on the forward strand.
TAGCGCTGGCTATCGAGGATCCTGGCAATGATTTTCGATTCTTGCAGGTGCGCGGCACGGTGGTGGACATCATTGAGGAAAGCGCACGCGAGCATATCGACGCTCTCGCCGGCAAATATACCGGGACTCCCAAATATCGAGGCATGCAGCCGGGCATGGTCCGGGTAATCTACAAAATTCAGCCAGAAAGCGTCTCGACTTCGGGATGAATCTTGCGCAGCAATCTCTTTCGTTAGCCGGGTTATTGAGGACCAGGCGTTCGATCCGCCGTTTTGCCTCTCAGCCGGTAGAAGATGAACTCCTGAAGCGCATCCTCGAGGCCGCCACCTGGGCGCCATCGGCTCATAATCGCCAACCTTGGCGGTTCGCCGCGCTGACCTCGGAGGAGGCTAAAGCTAAACTGGCGGAAGAGATGGGGGCCGACTTCCGGCGGGATTTACTCAATGATGGCGTAGATCCGGAAGAAGCCATGAAGCTGGTCGAACGCTCCCGCAACCGCATACTTGAAGCGCCGGTTGTCGTCATGCTTTGCCTCGATCCTACGCTAGGGGATCATTATCCCGATGCTGCCCGGCAGCAAGCCGAATATATCATGGGTGTGCAAGGGGTGGCGCTGGCAGGCGGCACCTTGCTGCTGGCGGCGCACGCCGAGGGTCTGGGTGGTGTTTGGGTGTGTGCGCCGCTCTTTGCGAAAACGACCGTCCAGCGCGCCCTGGGTTTGCCGGAAAACTGGGAACCTCAAGGCATGCTGCTCCTGGGGTACCCGGCGAAAATTCCGCCCCCCCGGGCCCGCGTCCCCGTAGATGAAGTCACCTGGTATTTGTAAATTGCTATGAACGTCGTCGCGCTGGCAGGTGGGGTGGGAGGTGCAAAACTTGTCGATGGGTTGGCTCAGATCCTGGCTCCCGGGGAACTGACCGTTATCGTGAACACCGGCGACGATTTTGACCACCTGGGTTTAAAGATCTGCCCTGATCTCGACACCGTTTGCTATGCATTGGCCGGGATCGCCAATCATGCCACCGGCTGGGGCCGCGCCAATGAGACCTGGAATGCGCTGGAGAGCCTGGCGGAACTGGGAGGACCGGTCTGGTTTCGTTTAGGCGACCGGGATTTAGGTACGCACATAGAACGTACGCGGCTTTTGCGTGAGGGCCTGTCGTTAAGCGAGATTACGCGAAGATTTTGTGGGGCCTGGGGAATAAGGTCAAACGTATTCCCCATGAGTGACGATTTAGTTCCGACGCTGGTTTATACCGATGAAGGCGAGCTGCCCTTCCAGGAATACTTTGTCCACCGCCAATGCCGGCCGAAAGTTAGCGGATTCCAGTTTCAAAATGTGTCCCATGCGCTGCCCGCGCCTGGGCTCTTGGAAGCAGTATCCGGAGCGGAATTGGTGGTAATCTGCCCTTCCAATCCGTGGGTGAGCGTCGATCCAATCCTGGCTATTCCGGGTATGAAAGCGGAACTTATCTCCAGCGAAATTACCCGGAGAGAGCCGGGTGTGCTGCATAGCGTTTCTGCAAAACAGCGTGCGATGGTGGCAGTTTCGCCGATCATTGGCGGCGAAGCCGTCAAAGGACCGGCGGCTAAAATGTACCGCGAGCTGGGAGTAGAGCCATCTGCTTTAGCTGTCGCCGGGCATTATGGCGCAGCCGAAGAGGGTGGCCTGCTCGCCGGGTTTGTGATGGACGAGTTGGATTCAGACCTTGAAAAAGACGTGCAAGCGCTGGGCATCCAGACGCTGGTTACCGATACCCTGATGCCAACGACCAGCGAGCGGTTTCGGCTCGCAAAGGAGGTGCTCAAATTTGCTGAATATTTTTTAAATTGACCACAAACCAGTGAATAGTTGAATCATGGAGAAGAAGGAACTATCAGTTTTGTACTGTAATCGCCCTGGGATGATGTGCGTTATATGTATTTAGAAGCGTCTTATCAATAATTGGCGCTATTGAGAAATAACCAGCAGGTTTATATTGAGGAAAAAATGACACTTTGGGCGATTGTTCCGGTAAAACCGCTGCGAAGAGGTAAATCCAGGCTGGCGGATGTATTGACAGAGGATGAACGCGCAGACCTGAACCGGCGATTGTTGGCTCATACCCTGGATACCTTGAAATCTATTCCCGAAATTGAACACGTTTTGGTGATCAGTCGTGATCCGGCGGCCCTTGCCTTATCTCGGGAACACGGCGCAAGGACCGTACAGGAAGACGGCGCGCCTCACCTCAATGTGGCACTGGCAAGAGCTACGGTGGTGGCTCAAAATTATGCTACCCGGGGCATTCTGATCATCCCGGCGGACCTGCCACTGATCACACCGGAGGATGTGCGCTTAATGTTGGAAAGGGTTAATGAACCCCCCGTCGTGGTGGTTGCGCCTGACCGCCGGCACCAGGGCACAAATGCGCTTTTGGTCTGTCCAGCTGGCTTAATAGAGTATGATTTTGGTCCTGGATCTTTTCAACGACACTGCGAGCGGGCGCGACAAGTTGGCGCCCGGTTGGAAATTTTGGAACTGCCTTCGCTTGCTTTAGATATGGACCTGCCAGAGGATCTCGATTTGGTCGGAGATACTCTGGAAGGTTTCTAAGATTAACAACCTGGAGGAACTTCATGGCAGAACGCGTTGCTCTCTATCTACAAGATGCACATGACTTGCGAGATGGGCTGGACTACGTCCAATATGCAGAGGAAAGGGGGTTTGAATCCGTCTGGCAGGCTGAATCCCGGCTGGTGCGAGATGCAATCGTGCCCATGGCTGCATATGCGGCCGTGACCGATAAGATCAAGGTGGGATCGGGGGTTATCAATAATTGGACACGCAATATCGGCTTATTGGCAGCTACTTTCCTCACCCTGGACGACCTCGCGCCTAACCGCATCATCTGCGGCATCGGCGCGTGGTGGGATCCCCTGGCAAAGAATGTGGGAATCGAGAGGCGCAAGCCTCTGACCGCTATGCGCGAAACGGTGGAAGTGCTGCGCCGCCTGCTCAATATGGAACGGGTAAGTTATCGCGGAGAATTTGTCGATGTGACCGAGATTGAGTTGGATGTGGTTCATGGGCGGCGCGAACCGCGCAACGTCCCGATCATGATCGGCGCCACTGGCGATCAAATGATGGCGCTAACGGGCGAGATCGCCGATGGTGTTGTGCTCAATTACTGCGTGCCACCGGAATATAATGACAGGGCGTTAGAGTTGCTCGAGCAGGGCGCAAAAAAGGCGGGAAGGAAACTGGAAGACCTGGATCGCCCGCAGCTGGTTGTATGTTCGGTGGATGATGATGCAGAGAGGGCCATCGATACCACACGGGAGCTGCTTACCCATTATCTGGCGCAGCAGCCCCACATTGCCAAAGCTTCAGGTGTTTCTCAGGAGGTCGTCGCGCAAATTCAGTCCATCCTGGGCTGGCCAGCGACCAAAGAACAGATCCAGCAGGCCAAGCACCTTGTGCCAGAGGATCTAATTCACCGCATCACGGCTTCAGGCACGCCTGACCAGGCGCGTGTGAAAGTAAATGAATATCGCGCGCATGGCTGCACCTGCCCGATCTTGTATCCGGTTGGGGGCAATGTCAAGAAGATGATTGATACGTTTTCAGGTTTTTGAACGCTTCTACCTGGCTCCGGATGGCGCGCTCGGTGGGCAGGCGCTCAGTGCTGGAGGCGCCCTCACCCTTTCTGAACTTTCTTCAACATCCCCAGTAAATTCTCGGCGATAGTTTGTGCAAATTCAGGGTCATTAATATTGAGATCAAGTTCGAACACCGGAACGCCTGGTTTGAGGTTGCTCTTGATGGCCTCAAAGCAGGCTCTATCAGCCTGCGGGTCCCAGAATTCACCACCTGGGCTGTCCAGCATGGAGACACCTTTGAGAGGCAACAGGACGGCGACGGGCGCAGTTGAAGCGTTTGCGGCTGCGGCAATCATCTCGCCAATCCTGATGTTTTCCTCCACATTGGTCCGCATCAGGGTCACAGTGGGGTTCCACTCATACAATTGGCGGTCTCTATATTTTTCGGGCACGGTATCAATCCCCCAAAAATTGGCCATATCTACGCAACCCGGCACCAGAAGGGCGGGAATACCGGCTTTTGAAGCGGCCATGCCTCGCTCGGGACCGGCGCTAAATACCCCTCCGCAAACTTCGTCAGCAAGCTCTGTCATAGTAATGTCCATGGATCCGGCAATATAACCGTCGAGATTCAGGCTTTCCATGGTCCTGCCGCCGTTGCCGGATGCGTGAAAGACCAGGACTTCGAAACCGTTCGCTTCCAGGATTTCTCTGGCATGGTCAACGCACTTAGTGGTGTTGCCGAACATGGAAGCAGTAACGAGCGGTCTCTCCTCAACGGCTTCAGGCCGTTCCATTTTTACCATCCCGGCAATCGCGCCGGCAGCGTTGGCATATATGGTGCTGCTGATCCGGTTGATACCGGCAACATCAACGATAGACGGAATAAAGATGATGTCCTTGGTGCCAGCATAGGCGCTGACGTCACCGCCACCAACGGTCGAGACGATCACTTTTGGAACGCCAATGGGAAGCGCTCGCATCGCCCTGGTTGCCACCGAGGTCCCGCCAGTGCCGCCCATGCTGAAGATACCGTCGAGTTTGCCCTGCTCGTGCAAATCCAATACGACGGCTTCCAGTCCGGTTGCCATGGTTTTCATGGCCTCATCTTTGTGTTCTCCGGAGGCAAAGTAGTCCAGGTTGCCGCCGCCGGCTTCGGCCACTTTTTCCCGGCTGATATCCGGCGGGAAGGCCGGATCGCCGAGCACGCCCACATCGAGGACAAGAGTGCTGAGACCCTGTTTTTGGATCAGATCCTTAATAAAGGCAAATTCCTTCCCTTTTGTGTCGAGCGCTCCGACGATGACGACCGTTTTTGGCATCGGAAACCTCCTTAAGAATAAATTTTATTTTACCCTTAATTGCTTGACAGGCCTGGTTTATTCTGATATAAACGGTGCAAATATAACGACAAAGGCTGTGAAGAGGAAAAGTAAGCGCTGAAACGGTGGCCCAGAGAGCAGGGATGCGGTGCGAGCCCTGTGCACACGCCGGCGACGAATGGTCCTCGGAGCTGTAGGGTGAACGGCAAACTGCAAGGCAGTCTGCCCGTAACCTGAGCCGGGGTTGCTCCCGTTATCTCAGCAGTGGTATAAGTTATTGGTCAATCAGGCAATTGGGTCATCTGGCGCCAAGTATTCTCCAAATTGCCTATTCCCTGAGCGACTGAGTAACCGTACTTACTCGAGTGAGGCTGGCATTTCCTTCCCGTCGTCTGACCGGCGGGTTTTTGTTTTTTTTTGACCAGTTAGCGGAAATTTCTGGTTGGAAATGGCAACCTAAGTAGGGTGGCACCACGGAATCCCTCTTCCGTCCCTATGGATGGAGAGGGTTTTTGATTTAAGCCCGAGAAATTGGAGGTAAGATGCTCACCCGAAACCAAGTCCGAGAGACAGTCTCCTCAATGGTAAATCTAAGGCCAATCGTCCGCACCCTGCCTGCGGATCTGGAGACCCCGGTATCCGTTTACCTTAAATTGGCCGGACGCGGCCCCTCTTTTCTATTAGAAAGCGTCACTGGCGGCGAGCAGTTAGGTCGCTATTCGTTTATTGGGATTGACCCCAGCAGCGCGTACAGCCTGGGTTGGAGTAATGTTCGCCATCACAATCTTGAATCGGGGAATGTTTCCAACATTCCCGTGGATGGCGCCGACCCGCTTGACATCTTACGCACGGAATTTTCCCGCTACCAATACGCGCCAATTCCAACACTTCCTCGGCTTCCGGGCGGTTTCGTAGGCTACCTGGGTTATGAAGTGACGCGCTACTTTGAACCGAGCGTAAAACTAGACTCACATTCTGAATTGCCGGAGGCAATCTTCCTGCTTGCAAATACCATTGTAGCCTTTGACCATGCCTATGGGCGTTTGCTGCTGATTACCAACGTGCGTTCCGAGGGAGATGATGACCGGGAAAGAGAGACGGCAAACGCTCGGCTGGATGAACTGGAGGCCCAATTGCGGCGCCCAATCCCGGTAGAGACAAATCACCATCCCAGCCAGGTATCCAGAACGCTCGGCGCCAACCTGAGCCGGACTCAATTCACAGATGCAGTTCGACGAGCAAAAGAGCATATTGCCGCGGGCGACATTTTTCAGGTCGTGCTTTCCCAACGGTTGGAGCGCGAGACATCCGCTCAACCCTTCAGCATCTACCGAGCATTACGGCGACTAAACCCTTCCCCATACATGTTCTTCCTCGATTTCTCCGGGGTTACCAGCGGTGCCCCGTTGCGGTTGATTGGCGCTTCACCAGAGATGCATGTCCGGCTGGAGGGCGGCCAAGCAACGCTTCGCCCGATCGCGGGCACGCGACCGAGGGGTGCAAATCCGGATGACGACCAGCGGCTGGAAGCGGAGCTGCTGGCGGATCAGAAAGAACGCGCCGAGCATATCATGCTGGTCGATCTGGCGCGCAACGATTTAGGCCGGGTCTGCAGCTACGGATCCGTACAGGTATCAGAAATGATGGCTGTCGAGCGCTATTCGCACGTTATGCATATCGTCTCACAAGTCAGGGGGAGGCTGAGACCCGAGTACGACGCATTTGATTTATTGAGAGTGACCTTCCCGGCGGGCACCGTCAGCGGCGCGCCGAAGATTCGCGCCATGCAAATCATCGAGGCGTTGGAGAACACGCCGCGCGGACCTTACGCGGGCGCGGTGGGCTACTTTGCCTACGATGGCTCCATGGATACCTGTATCACCATCCGGACATTGCTGATGAGCGGGCAGACTGTGAGCGTTCAAGCCGGGGCCGGGATCGTCGCCGATTCGGATCCAGATCGAGAATATGAGGAAACCCTGAATAAAGCGCGGGCCCTGGCCGTGGCAGTGGAAATGGCCGAAATAGATGGAGATTAGAATTGCATTTTGGAAATGGAGGAGTTGAACATGCTCGTGGTCATTGATAACTATGATTCTTTTACTTATAACCTGGTTCAGTACCTGGGGGAACTGCAGTCCGAGGTACGGGTCTTCAGAAACGACCAACTGGATATTGAGGCACTTAGGGCCCTGGAACCCAGCCACATCGTAATTTCTCCAGGTCCAGGCACGCCAAAATCAGCGGGAATCTCACAGCAAGTGATTCGGATACTGGGAAAGAAAACGCCCATTCTGGGTGTTTGCCTGGGACACCAGTGTATTGGAGAGGTTTTTGGTGGGCTTGTCCGGCGAGCCGATCGCCTGATGCATGGAAAAACATCGCAGATTTACCATTACAGCGATGATTTGTTTCGAGGTATACCGAGCCCTTTTGAAGGTAACCGGTATCATTCCTTAATTGTCGCCGGACCGCTTCCCGATGAACTGAAGGTAACGGCTTTTACGAAGGAAGGAGAAGTGATGGGTCTGCGCCATCGAGAATTACCCATTTACGGGGTGCAGTTTCATCCAGAATCCGTGCTTACACCCAGTGGGAAACAGATATTGCGAAATTTTCTGACGGCGAACTGACGGGGGCTGGCTTACAGAAGGAGGAAGAAATGCTCAAATCGTATATTGCAAAAGCAATGCGTGGCCAGGATCTCGGCGTAGAAGAGGCCGAGAGCGCGATGAACATTATCATGACCGGGCAGGCAACGCCAGCGCAGATCGGCGGTTACCTTGTTGCTCTGCACATGAAAGGGGAGACAGTCGATGAAATCGCGGGCAGCGCCCGGGCCATGCGCGCCCAGGCGAACACCGTGAAACCTTCGGTAAACGGCGATCCGCTGCTGGATACGGCCGGAACCGGTGGCGACGGCGCTCACACTTTCAATATCTCCACGCTGGCGGCTTTCATAGTCGCTGGAACTGGACAAAGGGTGGCCAAGCACGGCAACCGGGCAGCTTCTTCGCGCTGCGGCAGCGCTGATGTGCTGGCTGCTCTGGGTCTAAACCTGGATCTCTCCCCCGACCAGGTGGCTGTCTGCATCGATGAGATTGGCATTGGATTTCTCTTCGCCCCTCAATTCCATCCGGCGATGAAGCATGCCGTTGGGCCGCGCCGCGAATTGGGCCAGCGGACGATCTTTAATATCCTGGGTCCGTTAACAAATCCTGCCGGCGCAACCCACCAGCTGATCGGCGTCTACGATCCCAAATTGACGCATGCAATGGCAGAGGTGCTGGGAGAGCTGGGCGGGCGGGCTGCGTTCGTCGTGCATGGATATGGTGGCCTGGACGAACTGACCACTAACGGCCCAAACCTGATCAGCCATCTATGTGATGGACGGGTAACAACCTACGAGCTGGATGGGCGCGATTTCGGACTCCGGGAAGCGCCAGCAGAAACGTTAACCGGCGGTGAACCAGAGGACAACGCCCGGATGATGGTGGACCTGCTCTCCGGCCAGGATGAGAGCCCGCGCCGAGACGTGGTTTTGCTGAATGCCGCGGCGGCATTGGCAACGGAAGACGGCGATTTCCAGGCCGCGCTGGCCAAAGCGTCCGATGCGCTGGACCGCGGCGCGGCGCTGCAAAAGCTGGAAACTTTGATAGAGTACAGCCAGCAGCTAGCCCGGCCAGGCGATGGGTCTACCCACTGATTGGGGTGTGTATGAAACTCAAAAAGATGTCGTTGCGAGGATCCAGATTGCTTCGCAGGCTCGCAATTACACCTCTACTGCGTTTGCACACACGCCATTGCCGGTTTGGAAATGGCCAGCGATCCAGGAAGAGTGATGACGATCCTCGATGAGATCTTCGCGAACAAACGCAGCGAAGTAGCTCAAAAAAAACGAGAAAAGCCCTTCGACGAGGTGCAGGCTGAAGCCGCCCGGTCAGCACCCGCGCTGGATTTCGTGGCCGCGCTGCGCCATTTTAGCGAGAAGGCGCCGCGAGCTTTCAACCCGGCACTGATTGCCGAGGTTAAGCGAGCCTCACCCTCAAAAGGGATCTTCCGGGAGGACCTCGATCCAGTTCACCTGGCGCGACTTTACCGGCGAAATGGGGCGGCAGCCATTAGCGTGCTCACCGATGAGCGTTATTTCAAAGGGAGCCTGGAGCACTTGCGCTCGATCCGGCGAGATTTTGAACGAACTGCTCCCCGTGTGCCTCTGCTGCGCAAAGACTTTATTTTCGATCCATACCAGATTTACGAAGCGCGCGCAGCCGGCGCAGATTGTGTCTTGCTGATCGCCGCCCATTTATCGCGAAGTGAGCTGGCTCAACTGCATTCACTGGCTTTGGAGCTTGGCATGACCCCTCTGGTTGAGGTGCACAGCCTGCCAGAGTTGGAGATGGCTTTGGCTTGTGAGCCCCGCCTGGTTGGGATCAACAATCGAGATTTAGGGGATTTCTCGGTATCCCTGGACACAACGATGCGAGTGAGCGAGTTTGTCCCACAGGAGGTATGCCTCGTCGCGGAGAGCGGCATCCACTCGCGAAAAGATATCGACTTCCTGGCAGGCACAAAAGTGGATGCAGTCCTGGTGGGCGAAGCTTTGGTCACTGCACCAGACGTCGCGTCGAAAGTGCGAGAACTTGCCGGCGTGGAGGCGGTTGCCTGAGAGATGAAGGTGAAAATCTGCGGTTTGAGAACCATCGATGAGGCCCTGATTGCGCTGGAAGCCGGAGCCGATCTCCTGGGTTTCAACTTTTATCCAGCCAGCCCGAGATTTATCAGGCCCTTCACCTGTGCCCGGCTCATCACCCGAATACGAGATCGCGGTTTAACCGGCGTGTTTGTTGGGGTCTTCGTCAACCAGAGCGCAGATGAAATCAGCGTTATCCTCAACGAGTGTGGTCTCGACCTGGCTCAGCTTTCTGGAGATGAAACCACCGAGACATTGGAGGCTCTAGGTGAGCGTGCTTTCAAGGCCCTTCGCCCGGCCAGTGTTGAGGATCTGGAAGAATGCGAACGAAATTATCCGCGGCGTTCAATTGCGCCAGCCTGGCTCGTCGACGGTTATCGCCGGGGCGCATATGGCGGCACAGGTAAAAAAGCCGATTGGAAGTTAGCTCGGGCGATTGCCCAACGATCCCCGATTCTGTTGGCCGGGGGACTAAACCCGGAAAACGTGAGCGCTGCAATTCGGGATGTGCGGCCCTGGGGCGTGGATGTCGCTTCCGGCGTCGAATCCGTTCCGGGCGAAAAAGATCCTCGGAAGGTGATGGATTTTATCGGAGCAGTGCGCCAGTTTGAGAAGGAATGCTCAGATTAAGGAGAGGCAAGCTATGATTGAGGCGATATCTGCGAAGAAGGAATCAAGTACGTGGGGGATACCAGTCCATTCAGGGTCGGCCGCCAAGTTTGGACGGTATGGGGGGCAGTTTGTCCCTGAGACGCTGATGCCTGCTCTGGCGGAATTAGAGGCGGCCTACCAGGAGGCGCGGGCAGACGAGTCCTTTCAAGAAGAGCTGTTCGATCTGCAGAAAACCTACGTGGGCCGACCGACGCCGCTCAGCCACGCCCGGCGTCTCAGCAAGCATCTGGGCGGCGCCCAGATTTACCTCAAACGCGAGGACCTGGCGCATTCCGGGGCCCACAAGATCAACAACGCCCTGGGGCAGGCGCTGCTGGCAAACCGGATGGGTAAGGGCAGGTTGATTGCCGAGACGGGCGCCGGCCAGCACGGCGTGGCCACGGCAACGGCGGCTGCGCTTCTGGGTCTGGAGTGTGTCGTCTACATGGGCACCGTTGATATCGCCCGCCAAAAACCCAACGTGCAACGTATGCAGCTGTTGGGGGCGGAGGTGCGCCCCGTGGATACCGGCAGCCGTACTTTAAAAGACGCGATCAATGAAGCCATCCGGGACTGGGTGACCAACGTGGGCGATACTCATTATTTGCTCGGTTCTGCGCTTGGTCCTCACCCATACCCATCGATGGTGCGGGATTTTCAGGCCATAATCGGTCGAGAAGCTCGCCAACAAATTCTGGATCAGGCCGGGAAACTGCCGGATGCCTGCATTGCATGTGTCGGAGGTGGTTCCAACGCAATTGGACTCTTCCACGCTTTTCTTGACGACCGAAATGTAAGGCTGGTGGGGGTTGAAGCCGGCGGTAAAGGGGTCCAAAGCGGCCGCCATGCCGCTCGCTTTGGCGACCTAAGATTGGGCCGCCCAGGGGTTCTCCACGGTACGTACACCTATCTGCTACAAAATGCGGATGGGCAGGTGGCATCAACTCACTCGATTTCAGCCGGTCTGGACTACCCGGCGGTAGGCCCCGAGCATTCTTTTCTTCGAGAGATTGGTCGAGCGGAATACACCTGGGCGAATGACCAGGAAGCGTTGCAAGCCTTTCAAGTGCTGTCGCGTCTGGAAGGCATCCTGCCGGCCCTGGAATCGTCCCATGCGGTAGCAGAGGCTGTTAAACGTGCTCCCGAGATGAGGAAGGATCAAATTCTCCTCATCAACCTTTCCGGGCGAGGCGATAAAGATTTGGATACGGTTTTGAGAGCGTTGGAGTCAATATGAATGGAATTGAGCATATCTCCGAGGCCTTCGCTGCCGCAAAATCCGAAAGCAGGGCGGCACTGATGCCATACTTTACCCTGGGATATCCTACAGCGGATATTTCGCTGGCGATTCTCGAAGCGATTGCCGGTGCGGGCGCAAATTTGATCGAGCTGGGGATACCTTTTTCCGATCCGCTGGCGGACGGGCCAACCATCCAGCATTCCACACAGGTTGCCCTGGAAAATGGAATGAACACCGGTCGTTGCCTGGAATTGACCGATCAATTACGCCGGCGGGGTGTCGACCAGCCTGTTTTGTTGATGGGATATTACAATCCTATACTTGCTTATGGGGTTTCTCGGTTCGCAGCGGATGCGGCCATGGTCGGCGCGGATGGTTTTATCATTCCTGATCTGCCACCAGAAGAGGCAGGGGAAATCGAAGCTGCCTGCCGGGAAAATCAGCTGGCCTTAGTCTATCTGCTTTCGCCCGCATCCACTCCAGAACGCATCCGTTTGATCGCCGGGAAAACATCCGGTTTTCTCTATTTGGTCTCACTTACCGGGGTAACCGGCGCCAGAAAACGCTTACCGGCGGACTTAAGATCGTTTGTCTCAAAGGTGCGGGAAGATGCGGAATTGCCCATTGCCGTTGGCTTTGGCATCTCTACCCCCCAGCAGGCCAGAGAAGTGGGCGGAATCGCGGATGGGGTCATTGTCGGATCTGCCTTGATCAATGCAGTCGACCAAGCGGCTGACCCCTGCCGGGGAGCAGGGGATTTTCTCGCCGGTTTACGCCTGGCGCTGCAATAAGCGCCGGAACAAAAATCGCCCCTGAGCGGAGGATAATCCACTCGAGGGCGATTTTTTATTGGAACATCGTTCTTATCTGACGGCTACGTGGCAGGATACAGTATCGTTGACTGCGTTCTTCAGGCACACGGTTACACGGGATGCATTTTCGAGCTCCTCAGGCAGCGAGAAGGTTTGAGTGACAGAATCGTTCTTGCCGATGCGCAAGACACCGACTTTGTGCCATTCCAGGGCTTTTGTGGAAGCATTATCGACCTTTACATTGAAGAAGCTATTGGTCGGGAACTTTGATGTCTCAATCTCGATGCTCTTCGATACGATGTCAACCGTGAAGGTGCCCTTCCAGCTGGCGGTCGAACCAGAACCTGAGTCAGATTTTGTTGAACCGTGATTGTAGCTGGGGTTATTGCAGATCTGGGCATCAGTATAGATGTTCTTCAGGCATACCAGAACAGAAGGAGCATTCCTGAATTCCGTGGGCAGACTGAAGGTCTTCTTTACCGAGGTTTCCTGGCCAGTGCTCAGGATACCGACCTTATTCCATTCAATGCCCTTGTCGCGAGGATCATCTACTTTGACATAGTAGAAGCTCTTGGTGGGAAACTTGGATGTGGTGATGGTTAGAGAGTTCTGGCTCTTAGCGGCGGTAAAGCTGGCGGTGCCACTGGAACCGGTGGTGCCGCCAGTGGCACCAGAGGTCGACTTGCCCGGAATGCAGAGCTTCTGACCGACAATCAAGACGTAAGGAGACTTGAGGTCATTGGCCTCGGCAATATCCAGCCAGGTTACTTCATATTCGCCGGCGATTTTGACGAGATAATCGCCGGACTTGACGGTGTAGGTTGCTTGACAGGTGGCATCGGTGGCTGCACTGGCGAACTGCGGTACAGATGCCAGGATAATCGCCATCACGATCAAAAGACCGAGGGCCTTGTTCAAGATACGACGGGTCAAGTATTTAGACATTGTTGTCATTTTGATTCTCCTCAAATTGAATTTGGCAATCCAGTATCCAGTATAGAGAACACTAGCGAAAATGCGACGGCTTAAACGACGATTTCGGTCTAATACTTTTGGATGATTTGCCAAGGCGAGTCCATCTAAAAAAGTTGCCTCGAATTTAGATTCAGCCCCGGATGAAGGTTCCTTCATCCGGGGCTGAATTTTTTAGTTGTATTGGACCCTCACGGCGTTAGAGTTCAAACCACCATACGGCGGTGCCATCCTGGTTAGTATGGGCTTCGTACCGCCTGCCACCGGTTTCTAAGAGGACCCGATAGCCGGGAATTATCGCTGGACCGCATACCTGGCCTTCCGTATGTACTCCAAGGCAGGTGTCCGACCATTCTACCGTTTCAAACCTTGTGACCCTGACATCATTTTTGTCGACACCTTTGGCTTGAGCCAGAGTTTGCCTGGCAGCCTGCACAGCCGGGATATTGACCTGACTTAAATCTACCTTTTTGATGGCAGGAACAAACCAAAAGGCATTGGCCTGCTCGGATTTGCCGCCAGCTACCTCTACGCTCAGAATGAACTGGACCGACTTCCCAGCCAGATCTCTCAGGTCTACATCGACCTCTGTCGCCTGGCCATCGTACACTTCGTGCCATTCACCCAGATTGCGGATCGAACTGCCGTTTATCTGATAATCGAGCCGGAAGATCACATTGCAGCCTCGACTGTCATCCAGGCAGCCAATCCAGGCCTTGAAGTGATGGCCATCTTGGACATCAACCTGCGGATACGTTCCGGTGATCCAGCCATCATCATCGTTATCCGGATGGGTCCAGATGGCCGGTTCATCATCATGGCGATTCTCCATCACAGGATTGTCGAGCAAGGTGACGAAGCCTTTTGAAGAGCTCGGAGAGCTCGGGCAGTCAATCCCGCCCGATCCAGTTCGCCAGTCGGCGTTGCAGTAATTTGCTGCAAAATCGTAAGCATAATCAGGATTGGCGCGAATAACCTTAATCAGTACCCAGAAGCTACCCGAGGCATCTCCACCGATGCCGAAAAGTTCACCGATATCGTTTCGAAGCATCCAGCTACCTTTGTAATTGCCGTCGCCGGCTGGCGCGGTCATTTTCGCGGAGAGATCGATGGTTTCGCCTGGTCTTACCGAAGCAGGCAGCGGATAGGAGACTCGATCGCTCATGGCGTTTCCATTCACAAAAACCAGGTCATAGTCGCCCGTCCAGGTGCAGCTGCCAATATTCTTCAGGCGCCAGGTCTTAGTAAAGTCCGACCCTGGGGAGAACGTCGTGTAATCGGGCACATTTACATCGCCTACGAATTGAGCCCAATCGCACGGGATCGGAGTGGCGGTTGGAGTGGGAGGAACTGACGTAGGCGTGGGAGGCGCCTGGGTTGGGGTAGCGGGCGCCTGGGTTTCGGTGGGCGGCGGTGCTTGTGTTGGTGCTTCCGTAGTTTGTGTTGGCAATTCCATTGTCGGCGTAATATTCGTCGCAGCCTGGGTAAGTTGAGCGATCACCGTCTGTGCCGCTTGCGTATGGATTGCATTGGCATCCGATGCACCAGGTTCCGGCGTCCGCGCTGCGATCAAATTACATGCGCTGGTTACGCCGAAGGCAATAACCAACAAAGGTATCCATTTCCAGTGGTTCTTTTTCATTGGGGTACTCTCCTCTCTATTGTTAATTGCCGTTCCATTATTGATTTTTCCAATATTCATTTTTTCCTCCAATCCTTTGCCTTCAATCATCCAAATGATACGAAGAGATAGCGAAGTGAGCATCCGTCAAACATTGAATCTTTTATCAGCATTTCTGCGGAAAGATTCTTTCGGTCATTTGTCGGACGATAAATCCTTCTTTAGATGGATGCAAAACCAAGCAGGAAAATGTAAACTGGAAGCGTAGAAAACGGAATCGGCAATTTAACTCAAAATCATTTAGATGTGCTGTCGCCGGGAGGAAAATATGGAACCAACACGCAATCAGGATCGTCTTATCAGCGGAGGCAACGCAATCAAAGAAAGGAGCTTTACAATGTCGACAACCAATGGCAGTTTTAAGAAACTAAGTCTGGTAATCATTACCCTGGTAATTTTGATCGCAAGTCTGGGTATCAGCGCTCAGCCAGCCTCGGCGGCTACCTGCACCCAATTCCATACGGTCAAGAAGGGCGAGTACCTTTCCTTAATCGCCAGGCAGTATGGTATTGGCTGGCGGACCCTGGCGGACATCAACAATATCAAGTCTCCCTGGGTAATTTATCCGGGTCAAAAACTGTGCATTTCGCAGGAGGGCAGCGTGACGCCCAAGCCCCAGCCCGGCAAGATCCCGACATTCAGTATTGTCAGCGTCGATAAGGATAAGTCGGTGACCATCAAGACGGGTGATTTTCCCGCAAACGATCGCTTCGACGTCCTGATGGGAGCGATGGGCACCAGAGGGATCAATGGCAAAAAGGTCGAGAGCATCAGTTCTGGAAATGGCGGTACCTTTACTGCCAACTTCAAAATCCCGGCCTCCCTGCAGGGTTCGAGGCAAATTGCCATCCGATTACAGAGCAGCACCGGTTCAGGTTTCTTTGCTTATAACTGGTTCTTTAACAACACCAGCGGGTCAGGTTCTCCGACCATCCCGACTACCGGTTACAAGGGTTTCCCCACCTTCTCGATCGTCAGCGTGGTCAGAGACAAGTCCGTAACCATCAAGACCACTAACCTTCCTCCCGATGACAGCTTCGAAGTGTTCATGGGCAGGATGGGTACCAGAGGCATCAATGGGATCAAAGTAGATACGACCTCCTCTGGAAATGGCGGAACATTAACGCTAACCTACACGGTCCCCGATGCCCTGAAGGGCTCGTCCCAGATTGCTATTCGAATGCAGAGTCCGACCTCAGGTTACTTTGCCTACAACTGGTTCTTCAATAACTCGACACAGTAAACTCAACTGGCATCGAAAAAGCCCTGCCGTAAACTTCACGGCAGGGCTGAGCACTTTAACAGATACCTTCCCGGTCGCTGGCAGCGGCTGCATAAGAATGCAGCTTAGTTGCCTGGCTACCGGGAAGGTGTAAGATTATTCGCCGAGAGAATCCTCCGACACCAGCCCGATCCTGACGGCATAGAGGGCAGCTTGAGTACGGCTGGGAACATTCAGCTTCATCAAAATGTTGCTCACGTGGGTTTTGACCGTAGTTTCGCTGATGCTTAGCTCCCTGGCGATCTCCTTATTCGCCTTGCCTTCCGCCAACAGGCGCAGGACCTCTGTTTCCCGGTCAGTTAGTTTTTCGGGGCTCTCTGGAGCGCGGATTTCTCGCATCAAACGTTCGGCGGCTTTTGGGGATAGCTGCACCTGGCCAGAGGCAGCTGCTTTGATCGCGCGCACGAGATCATCGGCTTCGGTATCCTTGAGCAGGTAACCGATGGCTCCTGCCCGGATGGCGCCGACTACAGCATTGTCCTCCAATACGCTGGTCAGCGCAATCACTTCCGTATCCGCGAAATCGCTCCGGATTACTTTAGTTGCTTCGATCCCATCCATGATAGGCATTAATAGATCCATTAATACGACATCAGGTTGTTCGTCTTTTACGAATTCAACCGCTTCTGCGCCGTTACTTGCCTCTCCAATCACTTCGATATCGGGATCCAAGGCGAGGAACATTTGCAGACCCTGGCGTACGACGCTGTGATCATCGACGATTAATATTCGGATTGGCATTGCTCTCTCCTACTTTTGAAGGATATGAATATCAGCAAAAGGTCTCTTCGGAATATGTCTGCTTGCATGATGCATGAAAAGACTTTCAGGATTATAACCATATTGGAGATTGAAGAGCAACAGATTCGAAAAAATCGCAGATTGGATCTGAAAAAAACTCTGAGATTGGCAGGTCTACATTTATGAAATCCCAAATGATCAAGGTCCTAATAGTCGATGACCAGGAAACGGTCCTCAAGGGGCTAAAGATGCGGCTGGCACTTGAAGATGATATGAAAGTGATTGGAGAGGCCAAAGATGGCTTTGGAGCCTTGCAGATGGCTACCAGCGGGCAACCGGACGTCGTTGTGATGGATGTCGAAATGCCCAATATGGATGGCATTTCCGCGACTAGGGCGCTGCACGAGATAAATCCTCACGTAAAGGTGATTATGTTGAGCATCCATGATAATCCGCAACTCCGAGCACAAGCCCGGGCAGCGGGAGCATACTCATACGTCGAGAAGCGTGATGGCGCAATAAATTTAATCGCTGAAATCCGAAATGCTTTCGAAAACAAAAGGAGTTTAATCAATGGCTGAGATCGCTCTTGAAACAATCCGAAGAGAGAGACAAATTCGCCGAAAGTGGCTGATTTCCGTCCTGACAAGACCAAGCGAGGCGTTTGCTCAGATTGCCGCCCAGACGGATTCAGTCTGGATCCTGCCTTTGCTGGTGATCAGCATTGCCGCGTTAATCAATGTCGCTGCAAGCGGATGGCTGAAACAGGCCGCGGCTGCCGTGGGCGAGGTGCCCATACCTCCTGAACTTCAATATTTACCCCCTGAGCAGCAGGCTCAGTACATCCAGGCCGTGCAAGCAACAACTGGTCCCGTCTTCGTGTATGTCTTTCCGGCGCTGAAGAGTCTGATGCTTGTGTGGTTTGGCTGGTTACTGGTCAGCGGGTTTGTCCACTTGCTGCTGACTATTCTCGGCGGACGAGGCGAGCTCGGAACGATGGTGAATATCGTGGCGTGGGCGGGTTTACCATACGCACTGAGAGATTTGGTCAGGGCAGGGGCCATGCTTACCTCCAAACAATTAATCCAAACCACCGGTTTGGCCGGCTTCACACCTGCCGGAGACGGAAACATTTCCCTCTTTCTCATTTCAGCCTTGGCGCTGATCGACATCTATCTGATCTGGCATTCGGTCTTGTTGGTCATTGGGACGCGCGCGGGAAGCAAATTATCCCTGGTGAGAACCCTTACTGGCATCCTGGTTACCGTGCTGCTGGCCTTGGCTCTGCAGGCTTCGATCGGCTATGGCGCCGCAAAGTTGAGCGACCTGAGAATCATCCAACCTATTGTTTACTAGACCTTAGTGCAAAACCTTGCGAAGGTTGGATTTCCGGGATCAACGTATGGACGCAAAATCTTCGCAAGTTTCTCCATAAATCAGTTTTGCACCAGAAACTTACTAAGCTTATGGACGATCAATTTATTAACATTACGGGTTTAGAAAAAACTTTCGACATGGGATCTATTAGCGTGAGGGCGCTGGCCGGGGTCGATCTGGCTATAGAGCGAAACTCCTTTTGCCTGGTGATGGGACCCTCGGGATCCGGCAAGAGCACGCTGCTCTACCTGATTGGAGGGTTGGATCGGCCAACCGCCGGTCAGATTTGGGTGGATGGCCAGTCGATCGAGGGATTGGATGAGAATAAGCTGGCTCGATACCGGCGGCACACGGTCGGGATGGTATTCCAGTCGTTCAACTTGATCACCAGTATGACAGCTCTTGAGAACGTGGCCTTCCCGATGCGCTTCAACGGCGTAAATGGGCACAGCCGAAAAGCAAGGGCGATGGAATTGCTGGCCAGAGTTGGACTTGAAGATCGGGCCTATCACAAGCCTAATGAGCTATCCGGGGGCCAGCAGCAGAGAGTGGCGATTGCCCGCGCACTGGTAAACGACCCTCAGATAATCATGGCGGATGAGCCAACTGGAAATCTCGACACTGCCGCCGGCGACAGCATCATGAGTGTATTGGCAGATCTGCACCGCAACGGTACAACGATCGTCATGGTGACGCACGACCCCCGTTTGGTCAAGTACGCTAATCGAGTGGTCCATCTATTGGACGGTCGAGTTGTCGACCAGGCCACAACATAAAAAAATCCGCTTCAGGAGAAAAATGATGACAAAACATCTGATGACAATAATTCTCTTAATCATAGCCGCTTCAAGCATGGCATTTTCGCATGTTGATGCAAATTCAGTCGGGATCAATCAACCAAAGCCCAGCACAACCGGTGATCTGGTTCGACCCACTCTGGTCACAACAGATTTGGCAGCGCCTTCGCAGGCCACGCCAACGGAGACGCCGGCACCTATAGATGAGCCTACAGAAACACCAGTTGCAACCGAGGCGCCCACTGAAACAGCAATTCCGACTGAGACGCAATCTGCGCCAACGACTGCGGCAGCGGAGGAAACCACGCCAGCCGTGACCACAGCGCCGGTTCAGGGCGCGTTGCGACCAATTGTGGTGGTGCTCTCGTATAAAACCAAGCCGTCGCCGGTCACGGTTGGACAGAACTTTGTCCTCGACATCAACATCGAAAACCAGGGACAAATCAGCGCAAGAAACCTGTTGATCACGTTCACGCCAGGTGATTTTCTGCCAAGAGATACTGGCGGCGTTTTAGCCGTCAGCCAGCTTGAACCGGATGAAGATAAAAGCGTGAAGCAATCCTTTGTTGTTACCAGCGCTTTGCAGGGGCAGAACGTGGCCACTCTAGCCGCGAGCATAAACTACCTGGATGAATCGGGTAATGCGTACGCTGAATCGTTTACTTTTGCGATAGGCATTGAAAAACCGGTCTACTCTGGTGGAACCGGAGCAACGACAACGCCCACACCCACCGCAACCCAGGTCACGCGCCCGCAGTTGGTCATCGGTGGATATACGACGGATAGCCCCCAGCTCATACCTGGAGGGCAGTTCAACCTGGAGCTAACCGTGATCAATGCGGGTAATGCTGACGCCAAACGTGTGTCGATGATCGTGGGAGGCGCAGCGACAGCCCCGACGACCGATGACAGTAGCGGCACCCCCATGCCGCCTGGTTATTCCGCCACCGGAGGCGAATTTACGAACTTCTCGCCTTTGGGTGTATCCAATGTGCAATATCTTGGTGACTTGCCTCGGGGTGGTAATCTGACTGGGCGCCAACCGCTCATCGTAAATGTTTCGACCAATCCCGGTGTATATTCCTTGAAGATCTCCTTCGCCTACAACGACGAAAAAGGCAACC
Organism: Anaerolineales bacterium; assembly: GCA_036507795.1. Classification (GTDB taxonomy): domain Bacteria; phylum Chloroflexota; class Anaerolineae; order Anaerolineales; family UBA4823; genus DASQQR01. The sequence continues at coordinate 20,902 of DATCIL010000239.1, forward strand.
TGCTGATCGATGACCAGGTTATCAGCCTGCTGGTATTCTCGCCGCCTGTCGTCGAGATGAACTTTTACCGGGATACCGGGCCGCTTTTTGCCGGCCAGCCCAATATGCTCCCGCTGCAGATTGTAAACCTGGGGCGGAAGAGCGTTGTCCTGGGCAATATGAAGGTGAACGCTCAAAATGTGCTCCTTGAGAACAACACTACTTTTATCGGCCCGCTCGAAGCCGGCAACTACTTCACATTGGATGCGAACTTCATTCCCAATGCGCCCGGTCCAGTCGAGCTGGAGTTATCTGTGGACTTCACCGATGATTTCAACCAGGCCCAGACCATCACGCAGACGATCTCGGTCGAGGTATTAGAAGCTCCACCGCCGATGGAGGAACCTGGCACCGGGCCGGGAACGGATCCGGGTATGGGCGGCCTGCCGCCAGACCAACAGGAGACTTTCTGGCAGAAAGCGCTGCGTTTTGTAAAAGGCTTGATTGGCCTGGATAGCGGTACACCAGTGATGGTCGAAGGACCAGCGGGAGGTCCGATGGAAGGTCCGATCGATGGCCCCGGCGGCGTGGAAGGCGGTCCTCCGCTTCAGTAGGCATTGCGGGCGACTCTAACAGGGCAGGGGAGACGAATACCCTGCCCTGATGAGGATATGAGATGAACCTATTTGACCTGATCTCTCTGGTAATCGAAAATTTGGGACGACGAAAGGGGCGAGTCGTCTTGACGGCGATTGGTGTAGTGATTGGCACGGCGGCCATCGTGGTGTTGGTCTCTTTGGGTATCGGTCTCCAACAGAATGCCACGTCGCGACTCTTTGGAATTGGCGACCTGACCCAAATTCAAGTCTCGCCAAAATACCCCGAATATGAAGGTGGCGTGGATTTTGGACCTACCGGACCCCCGGTGGAAAAGAAGATTACCACCGATACGTTGGCAGAATTTGCCGCTATCCCTGGCGTCGTCGCCGTCGTTCCTACGGATGGCCTGATGGGCGGTTTAATGCTCAGCTACAATCGACTTGAAGGTTGGGTGGGCGTCACCGGAATAGGCATTGATGACCTGGGTGCGCTTGGATTAACGGTAGAGCGGGGCGTAAACACCCTGGAAAAGGGTACCGCAGTAATTGGCTCTCTTGTTACCAGCAATTTCATGGATCCCAGGCCACGTCCTGGTAAAGAACCCCCGCCGCCTCCTGAATTACTGGAACAATCCGTCGATGTCTATCTCTTGAAATGGGATCCGGAGACAAACCAGGAGATTCGCAAAAGGGCGAAAATCCGGGTGGTCGGTGTTTTGCCTGAGAAACGAAATTGGATCGATCACAATATCTATGTGCGACTGGATGAGGTGACCGCCTGGAATGAATGGTTTTTGGGAACCCGGATCAACCGTCAAAAAGACGGCTACAACCAGGTCACCGTAAAGGTGGATGATGCCAAACACACCTTAGATGTCGCAGACCAAATTAAGGCCATAGAATTCAACGCCTATACAGACCAGACCTATGTCCAGGGACTCAACAGTTTTTACACGATATTGCAGGCGACCTTCGGTGGCGTTGGCGCTATAGCATTGCTCGTGGCAGCCATCGGCATTGCCAATACCATGGCCATGGCGATCCTGGAAAGGACACGGGAAATCGGGCTGATGAAAGCCGTCGGTGCAACCAATAAAGATGTCTTGAGCGTGTTTCTCGGAGAAGCCGCCGGGATCGGCTTCATCGGCGGCGTAGGAGGGGTGATCTTGGGTTGGAGCGCCGGCCAGGTGATCAACGTACTGGCGCTGGTGTATATGGCGGGGCAATCGGCGCAACAAGGGATGCCGCCGGCCTCCGTGGCAGTAGTAACCCCGCTGTGGTTGTTGGGTTTTACTTTGCTGTTCGCCGTCATTATCGGCCTGCTATCCGGGATTTATCCTGCTCTAAAAGCCGCAACCCTGATTCCAATCAATGCTCTAAAGTACGAATGACCGTCCTTTTCGTACAGATTGTGACAACCGGCATGTAATGCAAGCGTATTCGCTTGCATTACATGCTTTTTTTGTCGCCTCAATAATTAGGTAACGGTGGGGGTTTGCAGGCGTGCTTCGCACGCCTGCAAACCCCCACACCCCACTTTTTTGAGAAGCTACCTTTTTTTCATAATAGTATAATTGGGCAGACTATGATCATTTCTGGCTGGACGTTTTCTACCATAGGAGGAGATCCTAAACGGTGCCTTTGCCACAGCAACAACCAAACTCCCAACACTGTTTTGTGTGCGGTGTAACTAATCCAGTGGGCCTGAAGCTGCGATTTTACGAAACCGGTCCTGGTGAAATCACCGCCGAATATACTACGCCCGAACATTTTCAGGGGTATCCAGGCGTGGTACACGGCGGCATCGTAGCGGCAATGCTGGACGAGGTGGCCGGAAGAGTGCATATGAGTGGAGATCCGCCGCGTTTTATGTTCACCGCCAGGCTGGATATCCGTTATCGCAAGAACGTACCGGTTGGAAAACCTCTTCGCCTGGTTGGAAAAGCGGGCAAGATCAAAAGGCGCACCGCCACAGCCACCAGCCGGATTTATGGTCCAGACGGCGTGCTGCTGGCAGAGGCAGAAGCGCTTCTCGTGGATGTGCCGGAGGAAATGCTGCAAACGGCTTATCTCGAGGCGCTCGGCTGGCGGGTTTACTCGGATGCGGAAGTTTTACCATGATCGTTGAATATCATCGTCCAGACACGCTGAAGAAGGCTTTAGAGCTGCTTGCCCGCGATGATGTGAAGACCGTTCCTATGGGCGGAGGTTCGTGGCTCAACCAGCCTTCGAATATCGAGTATGCCGTGGTGGATCTGCAGGAGCTGGGATTGGATGCGGTCCAGGATCGGGGCAACCTTATTGAACTGGGAGCTACAGTCACTTTGCAAGATCTGGTGGAGATCCCACGGCTCATGCCCGCTGTGACCGAGGCAATCCGCCACGAAGCTGCACATAATTTGCGCCATGCGGCGACGGTAGCCGGAACCCTGGTTGCCTCCGGAGGTCGTTCACCGCTCACAACCATATTTCTTGCTTTGGACGCCACAGTCACCCTCTTGCCAGGCGAGGAGAGCCAGGATTTGGGGAACTTACTGCCCTTTCGTTCAGAGCTGCTGGCGGGGCGATTGATTTCCCGGGTGTCGATTCCGCTGAACGCGAGAGTAACCTATCACTATGTCGCTCGGTCCCCAGCGGACCAGCCAATTGTGTGCGCAGCTGCTGCCCAGTGGCCTTCGGGAAGGACGCGGATCGCGCTGGGAGGTTATGGTAAAGCGCCTAGGCTCGCATTCGATGGCACAGAATCAGTGGGATCTGAGCAGGCAGCGCAGGATGCGTATAGCCACGCAGGAGATAAATGGGCAAGCGCTGAATACCGGCGGGAAACGGCCGGGACGCTAACAAAGAGATGTTTAGAGGAGTTATTGGTAACAATTAATAAGTGATATGATGACAATGCATGGGTTTAAACTATTAAAAGAAGCGCATATACCTGAATTAAATACCACGGGGCGTTTATTCAGACATATTAAAACCGGTGCACAACTTTTGTCCCTCGAGAATGAGGATGAAAATAAGGTATTTGGGATCACTTTTCGGACTCCACCGCAGGATTCGACCGGTATCGCCCACATCATGGAACACTCCGTTTTATGCGGCTCTCGAAAATATCCGGTTAAGGAGCCATTTGTGGAGCTTATGAAGGGTTCGCTGAACACCTTCCTGAATGCATTTACTTATCCGGATAAGACTTGTTATCCGGTTGCCAGCCAGAACCTGCAGGATTTTTATAACTTGATCGATGTCTACCTGGATGCCGTGTTTTTTCCTGTGATCAGCCCTTATACCTTTCAGCAGGAAGCCTGGCACTATGAGCTGGAAAGTTCAGACAAAGCCTTGGAGTTCAAGGGGGTGGTTTACAATGAGATGAAGGGCAACTACTCATCGCCCGACAACTTAATATTCGAGAAAAGTCAGCAATCGCTTTTTCCCGACAATACTTACCGCTTTGATAGTGGCGGAGACCCCGAGCATATTCCTGATTTAACCTACGAGCAATTCAAGAGTTTTCACGAGAAATACTACCATCCATCCAACGCGTATATTTATTTCTATGGCGACGATGATCCCGAAACCCGTCTGCGTTTGCTGGATGAATATTTATGCCAATTTGAAGCCGAAGAGGTGGATTCCGAGGTTCAGGTTCAGCCTTATTTGGATAGACAGGATAAACTGATCTTCCTCCACGATTCCAGCGAATCCGAGAGGGCCAACAAGGAATTTATCACCGTAAATTGGCTTTTGCCAGAGGTGCTCGAACCAACCCAATTACTGAGTTTTGTTATCCTGGCCGAAATTTTGATCGGCACTCCGGCTTCCCCACTGCGGAAGGCGTTAATCGACTCAGGCCTGGGCGAAGACCTTACCGGCACGGGCCTTGAGCCCGACCTCCGCCAAATGTTCTTCTCGACTGGACTGAAGGGTGTCAGTCCGAATTACACCGCTAAGGTGGAAAAACTGATCCTTGAGACTCTTGAGAAGCTTGCAGGGGAAGGAATTGAACCGGAGGCAGTTGCAGCCGCCATGAATACCGTGGAATTCCGCTTGCGGGAGAATAACAGCGGGAACTATCCACAGGGTCTCCTCCTGATGCTGCGATCGTTGAGGAGCTGGCTGCATAATGGAGACGCTCTGGCGGCAATCGCATTTGAGCAGCCGCTGAAGGTCATAAAGAGCCAGATGGAGCGACATGAACCGGTCTTTGAGCAGCTGATCAAAGAATATTTTTTAGATAATCGCCACCGCTCAACCGTCATCTTAAGACCAGATCCCGAGGAAGGAAAGCGCCGTGAGAAGGTCGAACAGGAGCGCTTGATGCAGGCGCGCTACGGGATGTCCGATGAGGAAATTCAACAGCTTGTTGAGACTACCAAGGAACTGAGGCGCCGGCAGGAGACCCCAGATCTGCCGGAAGCCCTGGCTTCCATTCCCACGCTCAGTTTATCGGATTTGAACCGGGAAATAAATCGGATTCCAATAGAAGTCGGCGAAAAGAAACAAGCCACGATCCTTTATCACCCATTGTTCACAAACGGGATTCTCTACTTAGACGTTGGCTTGAATTTGCGGGTATTGCCGGATGACCTGTTGCCTTACGTTCCCCTCTTTGGAAGGGCGCTCCTGGAAATGGGTACGGATAAAGAGGATTTTGTTCGTCTATCCCAAAGGATTGGGCGCTACACCGGTGGAATCCGGCCCACCACCTTCACCTCAACCAACCAGGATACTGCTCAGGCAACGGCCTGGCTCTTTCTAAGGGGCAAGGCAGTCGTTCCACAGACGCCAGAGCTGTTCAAGATCTTACAGGACGTCTTGCTGCGCGTGAGTCTGGATAACCGGGAACGATTTCTACAGATCGTATTAGAGGAGAAAGCCAGCCTGGTGCAGCAGCTAATCCCACTGGGGCACCGGATCATCAATCGCCGGCTGCGGTCTTATTTCAGTTCATCCGATTATGCCGCTGAGCAAATGGGCGGCACCAGTTACCTGTTCTTTCTCAGGCAGCTGGCGGACAGTTTGGAAAGAGACTGGCCAGCGATACTCGCAAAATTGGAATCCGTTCGAAATCTGCTGATTAATCGCAACGGTATGATCCTAAACGCGACTCTCGATGAAACAAATTGGCAAGAGGTCCGGACCACTTGCGAATCTCTGGTGGAAGTTCTGCCGGCAAAACCGGTGACCATCATGGATTGGCAACCGGATGCAAAGTTAAGTTCATTTGGAAACTTACGATTTGAAGGTCTAACCATCCCGGCTCAAGTCAACTACGTGGGCAAAGGAGCAGACCTGTATCAATTAGGATATCCATATAGTGGTTCCCTGGCCGTAATTCTTAACCACGTGCGCACAACCTGGCTTTGGGAAAAAGTTCGTGTGCAGGGTGGTGCTTATGGTGTTTTCTGTGCTTTCGATCATCGGTCTGGCGTATTTACGTATCTGTCGTATCGAGACCCCGGTTTGCTCAGAACATTAGAAATCTACGATCAAACCGGGCAATTCTTACACCAGCTGCAACTCGATGAGGGCGAAATCACCAGGAGCATCATCGGAGCAATTGGTGAAATGGATGCCTATCAGCTACCGGATGCAAAAGGTTATTCGTCCATGCTGCGCTATTTGACGGGAGACGATGATTACAAGCGCCAGAAACGGCGGGACCAAATATTCGCGACCACCCTCAGGGAATTCCATGCTTTTGGAGAAGTACTTGATCGTATGGTAAATGAAGCCCAGGTAGTCGTCTTAGGATCAGAAGATTCGATAGGGCAATTGAGGTCAGCTCAGGATGGCCTGGTGGACGTGGTAAAAGTCTTGTAATGGATAATGGAAGCCGTTTTCCGAACAGTGGATGAGGAACAAGATTGAAATGAAATTGCATCTGACAATCAATGGAAGTCCCTATGAGATTGACGCTCAGCCAGGTGAAAGGCTGCTCAACGCGCTGCGGAGACAGGGCTATTTTGGCGTAAAACACGGTTGCGAGACCGGGGACTGCGGCGCATGCGCGGTTCTATTAGACGGAAAGACGATAAACACTTGTGTTTATCTGGCGGCTCAAGCCGAGGGACATTCCATCGAGACTATCGAAGCAATTGGCCAGCATCCTGAATTGGGTTGGAAGTTGACTTCAGGTCTGCATGCGCTCCAGGAGGCTTTTGTGGCGAGCGGAGCGATTCAATGCGGCTACTGTACGCCAGCCCAGGTGCTGGCTGCAAAAGAATTGTTAGATCAAAATCCAAAGCCCAGCGAAGAGGACGTGCGCCAAGCGCTTTCAGGGGTGTTGTGCCGCTGCACCGGCTATGTGAAACCAGTGCAGGCGGTCCTGAGAGCTGCGGCGGTTCTGCGAGGCGAGAGTGTTGAAGCCATAGAAGGACCCATCCCAATGCCTTCGGATTGGCTGCCAGAGGCGGATGCCCAGCCAGGCGGCCCAGATCGTGAGCCCGCGTCACCAATCACTCCCACAAAAACGGCGGTAATGCCCCGCATAAAAATCGCCATTGAAACCGAATCATGGCAGCGAGTAGGAAAGCCGGAGCGCAAGGTTGACGCAGTCAAGCTGGTTCAGGGAAAACCGGCTTTTGCCGCTGATTTCGAAAGGCGAGGCATGCTCGTCGCCAAGGTACTTCACAGCCCATATGCCCACGCGCAGATCAAGCAAATTGACGCCAGCCGCGCTTTGGAGCTGCCCGGAGTGGCGGCTGTGCTCACGTGGCAGGATATTCCAAGGGTCGTTTATTCAACGGCCGGCCAGTCGGACCCAATTCCAGGCCCGCTGGATACGTTTTCGCTCGACAAAAAAGTTCGCTTCGTTGGCGACAGGGTTGCTTTTGTGGCGGCCGAAAGCGAGGAGATCGCAGAAAAGGCGCTTTCGCTGATCGATGTGGAGTATGAACCCCTTCCGGCGGTGTTTGACCCGGCAGAGGCGTTAAAGCCTGGGGCTGTACGCCTCCACGACGAACCCGAATTTGTCAATTTCGCAGATTCAGATCCCGGAAGAAATCTAGCCGCTGAAATTCGAATCGACATCGGTGACGTCGAAAAAGGTCTTGAGCAAGCAGATTTTATTTTCGAGGATGAATACGAAGTTCCCAAGGTTCAGCAGGCTCATATCGAGCCGCATGTGGTCATCACCTACTGGGATGAGGACGACCGGCTGGTGATCCGGACGAGCACGCAGGTGCCGTTTCATGTTCGGCGCCAACTTGCCCCGGTCCTGGGATTGCCCATCAGACGAATTCGAGTAGTCAAGCCACGCATCGGAGGGGGATTCGGTGGAAAACAGGAAGTCCTGATGGAGGACGTCGCCGCCCACCTGACTATCGCCACGGGACGGCCGGTGATCTATGAATACACGCGGGAGGAAGAATTCATTGCAGCGCGCTCACGCCATCCCATGCGCATTCGCATGAAAACCGGGGTCAAGAAAGACGGCACATTGACAGCAAATGCGATGTATGCTCTTAGCGACACCGGCGCCTACGGCTGCCATGCCCTGACGGTTACCGGGAATACGGGGCATAAGGCTATGGCGCTGTATGTAGGAGATGGAGCTTACCGCCAGAAACCCAATATTCGCTTCTATGGGGACGTGGTATATACCAACCATCCGCCAGCAGGAGCATACCGGGGATATGGTGTGCCTCAAGGCTTCTGGCCAGTTGAACGGCACATGGAGAAGATCGCTCGCCAGCTTGGATTGGATCCGATAGAGTTTCGACTGAAGAATGCAATCCGGGCCGGAGAGCTGCATCCCTTCAGCACGGCCTGGAGCGAGGGACGCGAGCCCCGTCCTGAGACCATCGAAACTTGCGGTCTCGAGGAGTGTGTTCGACAGGGCAGGGCGGCCATCGGTTGGGATCAAAAGTTCGCCAATGCCGAATGGCGCCAGGTGCCGGGAATGCCACATCTCCGGCGGGGAATCGGAGTGGCCCTGGTCATGCAAGGCACTGCAATTCCTTACCTGGATATGGGCGGCGCCAGCATCAAGATGAACGATGACGGATCCTTCAACCTGCTCGTGGGCGCTACCGACCTTGGAACCGGCTCTGACACTGTGCTGGCGCAGATGGCGGCAGAGGTGCTCGGGGTCCGGGTGGAGGATATCCAAGTTTATTCTTCGGATACCGACTTTACACCGTTCGATAAGGGGGCCTATGCGTCCAGCACAACCTATATCTCCGGTACAGCGGTTGCCAAGGCGGCCCAGCAAGCTGCTGAACGCATGCGCATTAGAGCAGCGATGATTTTGAACGAACGCACCGCCCAAGACGCGGAGGCAACCGAAATGCCGCAAGTCAAGCCGGATGAAATTCGACTGGCGGAGCGGCAGGCAATCGCTCCGGATGGACGGGCTGCAACCATGCGAGAGATTGGCCACCACTCACTGCACCATTCCGATCAAGAGCAGATCATGGGGATTGGCTCGTATGTGTCGCCAGTTGCGCCGCCCCCCTTTGCCGCCCAGTTTGCCGAAGTTACCGTAGACGTCGAAACCGGCATGGTCGTGGTTGACAAGCTGGTCATGGCGGTAGATTCTGGCGTGATCGTCAACCCATTGACTGCCTCGGGTCAGATTGAAGGTGGTATGACGCAGGCGCTAGGATATGCAGTTTGTGAGGAAATGGCTTACGATGAGGAAGGACGCGCCAGGGAACGTGACCTGAAAGACTATCACATCTTCCAGGCGCATGAAATGCCAGAATTAACCACAATTTTTGTCGAAACCTTTGAACCCTCCCATCCCTTTGGAGTTAAGGCAGTGGCGGAGATACCCATGGACGGGGTTGCTCCAGCGGTTGGCAACGCTGTTTTCGACGCCTGCGGCGCCGAGATTAACGCTAATCCGGTGACCCCAGAGAAGGTCTGGCGATGGCTGCAAGATAGGAAGGCGGTATCCATGCAAACCGGCGGGAGCAATCCATAAATCTAATTGGCTTCTATTCAAGACTGGCTTACGGAGAACCTTGCGAAGGTTTTACGTCCATGCGGTGATCCCGGAAATCCAACCTTCGCACGGTTTGGCGCCAAGAATTAATGTTCTTACATAACTGTTTACCAGATTTTGGTGACATTAGTCTATACTTAAGCAAGTTTGACCTTTAATAGTTATGTCTATTATTAGAGCTCTGGCTCAACTTGAAGAGCAAAACCAAACTGGGGCGCTTTGCACGGTAATTCGCAGCGAGGGATCTACTCCGCGGCATGTTGGCAGCAAGATGCTGGTCTTCCCCGATGGACATATCGAGGGAACGGTGGGCGGCGGCGAGATGGAAAGCCGGGTAATATCTCAGGCTTTGGAAGCTCTCCGCGATGGTAAGCCGCGGGTATTATCTTATGCTATGGCAGATCCAGCGCGTGGAGATCCCGGTGTCTGCGGCGGTCAATTGGAGATCTTTGTGGAACCGATTCAACCCAGTCCAACGCTTCTGGTGATCGGGGCAGGGCATGTGGGGCAGGCAGTTGCTTACCTGGCGAACTGGTTAGGTTTCTACGTAGTTGTGAATGACGACCGGCCGGAATTCTGCAATGCAGAGGTAGTGCCAGAAGCTGATGAGTATTACCCGCTGCCGATGGAAGAGCTGCCAAATAAGCTCGAGATCACACCCTGGACTTATATTGTCCTCACCACGCGGGGTGTTGACGTTGACGTCAAAGGTCTCCCTGAACTTCTGAATACCCCGGCTGCATATGTTGGGGTCATCGGGTCCAAGCGACGCTGGAAAACGGCGAGCAATAAAATGATTGAGGCTGGCGTCCCGATCGAACAGATTAGCCGAGTGCGCTCGCCAGTTGGATTAGAATTGAACGCCGAGACTCCCGAAGAGATCGCGGTCAGCATTATGGCGGAAATCATCATGCACCGGCGCGGGGGCGATGCAAAACCCATGAGCGAGAAGAACCTGGAGATCTGAACTAAATGTGGCGAAACTACTATAACGCGAACAGCATCGAGGAAGTGCTGCAATTGTTAGCCGAGGGCGGCGGACGAGCGCGGATCATCGCCGGGGGGACTGATTTGATCCTGGAGATTGAGCGAGAGGTGCGGACCGGGATTGAGACTTTGATCGATGTCACGCGAATACCGAATCTCGATCATATCGTTTTAGATGAAGATGATGTGATCCATTTGGGACCCCTGGTCACGCATAGCCACTGTGTGGCTTCTGAGCTGATCGTCGAAAAGGCGCTGCCGTTGGCCCAGGCTGCGATTGAGGTGGGTGCGCCGCAGATTCGTAACCGGGGGACAATTGCCGGAAACCTGATCACCGCCTCTCCCGCCAATGACACGATCACCCCGCTGATGGCTTTGGGAGCAAAAGTTAGATTGCTGTCCCAAAACGGCGAAAGAGTTCTCTCCCTGGAGGAGCTTTACACTGGCGTGCGCCAGACGGCGATGCGCCCCGACGAATTGATGGTGGATATTTTTTTCCCGGCAATGACCGAAAATCAGGCCGGAATTTTTATCAAGTTCGGGTTGCGACGCGCACAGGCAATATCAATTGTACATGTGAGCGTAGTCCTGTCGTTCGATGGCGCATCGGACAGTCCGGTTGATGAGCGCCTGATCAATAAAGCGGCGATTACGCTGGGGGCAGTCGCACCCACTATCATCCATGCAGGTGAGGCTGAGGAATTCCTGCAAGGAAGAACTCTTGATGAAGAGACCCGCGAGCAGGCTTCCAGATTGGCGGTTGAATCTGCCAGTCCAATCGACGATGTACGCAGTTCGAGGGATTATCGTCGCGAGATGGTAAGAGTGGCTGTCCTGAGAGGATTGAGAGCGATTCGGAAAGGCGAGACCAGGGTGGATTATCCGAGCCGCCCGGTTCTGTTATGGGGTCAGAACTATCAAGGCAGAGCCCCAGAATTGGTGGCGAGCGCCTGGACGAACCAGGGATCTCCGATCGTAACCCGGATCAATGGGCAAGAATATAGAGTTGCCAGCGGTCACCATAAGACCCTCTTGCGTTTCCTGCGGGAAGACCTGGGTTTGATCGGCACAAAGGAAGGCTGCGCAGAAGGAGAGTGTGGCGCATGCACCATTTTTCTGGATGGCATGGCCGTGATGAGCTGCCTGGTACCAGCCGAAAGAGCCCACGGTGCTGAAATTGTCACTATCGAAGGTTTGGCCAGTAATGGAGAGCTTCATCCCGTCCAGCAGGCTTTCATAAGCGAGGGAGCGGTGCAATGCGGCTACTGTACTCCGGGACTTATCATGTCCGCTGCGAAGTTGCTGGAGGAACTACCCCATCCAAGGCAAGAGGAGATCGAGCAGGCAATCACGGGCAATTTATGCCGTTGCACCGGTTATTACAAAATCGTGAAGGCAATTGAATTAGCAAGTCAGATGGAGGTGGAAAATGAGTAGGTCCGGCCGCTCGTTTGTTTTTGAAGAAAGGAAAATGCGGAGAACAATACATCCTGCCTGGCGTGGTATCGGTTGCATATTTATGGTATTAATTCCGATCCTGGCCTATGCGGCGGCAGTCACACTGGTTAGAGAAAACCTCAAGCAACGCTGGGTCGAGTTGCCCTCGGAAATGCTTGGTTTCTTCAGCCTGCCTTCCCTGGGAAGGGTGTACTATGCGGATATTGCTGTGGCACTAGGTTTACTTTTCATTATTTTTGCTCTTTTTACAGTGGCATATGCGCTGGTTTACCGGTTAGTGGGTCCTTCGTATTACGGACCGACGGACGCATTGCCGCCGCCGAAACGAAAGCGCAGATAACTCCGCTCTGTTTTTATCATTTCGAGGAGCGGTTTTTACGGCGAAGCAACCCCCTGCACGGCTCGGACGAATTTGCGGCAGCGGAGAACGCTGCTCGGGCAAAGAACGCCTCGCAATGTCACGATCAACAACAGGGTCACTGTGCTGCTCCATCGGCGATCTCAAGCGCCTGGTCCAGAACCGAAAACCCATCCCGTAATTGATCCTCGCTGATAATCAGGGGTGGGACAATCAGAATGGTATGCCAGTGGGTGTACACGAATAATCCCTGGTCAAGGATAAACTTCTTGATCGCACTCATCTCTGGGCTGGCGCCATTGAACGGTGCCAGCGGTTCTTTTGTCTCACGATCTCGCACCAGCTCCAGCACGCCGAATAAACCTATCGAACGGGCATCTCCCACCGAAGGGTGTTTCTCACCCAGGTCGGCCAGCAGTCGATGAAGCACCTTGCCCATAGCCTGTGCTCTTTCGATCAATCCGTCTTCCTTCAAAACATGGATATTGGCAATGGCGGCAGCCAACGAAATTGGGTGGGCATTGTAGGTCAATCCCCCTTGATAAACCCGGTCGTTGAAAAATTCGGCCAGGTCGGCGCGCATAGCGACGGCGCCTAGCGGCGCATAGCCCGAGGTCAATCCCTTTGCCATCGTAATGATGTCGGGAACGACATCCCAGTGATCTACGGCGAACCAGCGTCCGGTCCGTCCAAAGCCGCTCATCACCTCGTCGGCGATTAATAAGATGCCGTAGCGATCACACAGCCGGCGGACGCCCTGTAAGTAGCCATCTGGAGGAATTATCACGCCGTTCGTGCCGGTAACGCTCTCGATCAACACCGCCGCAATGGTCTGCGGACCCTCTAACATGATGATCTCTTCCAGGTGGTTGAGGTAGTCCTGGCTGAAATCTGCTTCCGGGATCTCTGATTTTGTCCGGTGGAAGGCTGAGCGGTAGCGATATGGATCCAAGAAGTGGACCACGCCAGGCATCAGGTTTGGCTCCCATGTCCATCTGCGGGGGTCACCGGTTAGAGCCATAGCCCCAGCACTAGCACCATGATACGAACGGTAGCGCGCCAGGATCTTATGTTTACCAGTATAGGCGCGGGCCAGTTTGACAGCATTTTCATTAGCGTCCGCGCCGCCCAGCGTAAACAAAAAGTGGTCCAGGTTACCGGGTGTAATTTCGGCAAGCATTCTTCCCAAAACAGCCCTTGGCCTGGTGGCCATGGGTGGTCCCGCGAAAGGCAGCTCCCGAGCCTGTTCAATAATGGCATTAATCACCCGGTCATCGCCATGACCAATGTTTACACACATCACCATCGAGTTGAAGTCCAGGTAACGTTTACCGTCTGCATCCCAAAAGTAAACGCCTTCGGCGCGCGTAACTGGTATCGGGGAGATTTGGGCCTGGGCAGACCAGGTCCAGAAATTATGTTTAAGTGATAGGGGAAGAATCTCAGAGTCTGGTAGATGGGTCATATCGGTATTAGAGTTTCTTAAAGGATTTTAGATTGATTATATCCCGATGATGCGTTTAAAAATGCATTAGAATACGACAGGTTGGAAAAACGTTAACGAAATCATGAACCATATCCGAATCAGAGTAAAGGAGGATGAAGTGCTGTATCAAATAACTCTTATTATTCATAATTATTTACGTTGGATTGTACTGATCTTAGCCGCCATCGCATTAATCCGCACGTATACGGGTCTGTTTAGAAACCGAGAGTGGGGGGATGCAGATCGAAAAGTGGGCATTTTCTTTTCGGCAGCTATGGACTTGCAGCTGCTGTTGGGTTTGATTTTATATATTTTCCTGAGTCCTCTGACCAGGACAATCTTTCAGGATTTTGGGGCCGCCATGCAAGATGAAGCCATAAGGTTTTTTGCGATAGAGCACCTCTTCTACATGCTGGTGGCAGTGGCTCTAGTCCACGTTGGCAATTCCAGAGCGAAGAAAGCAACTGTATCCAGGATTAAATACCGTAATGCGGCCATGTTCTACTCCCTGGCGGTGCTGTTGATTTTGATTGCCATGCCCTGGTTCCGGCCGCTGCTACGGGGTATTGTTGGCTAGTCTTTTTTTAAGAGAGCGCGGGAAGGCGATTGCGGTTTTTGAGGCGACGTTTGCGGTAGCAGCCTGGGGAGCCTCCTTTATCGCCACAAAAGTTGCCCTCCGGGATGTCTCTCCGATCAGTGTTGTTTGGCTGCGCTTTGCCATGGGTGTCGTTATCCTGGGTGGGGCGGTGATCGCCCGCAGGCAGTTTTTGCTTCCGACCAGCCGGAAGGAGTGGTTGTACTTTGCTCTGCTGGGCTTTATCGGCATCACGTTCCACCAGTGGCTGCAATCCACCGGCTTACAGACGGCTGCAGCAACGACGACTGCCTGGATCGTAGCTACCACCCCGGTATTCATGGCATTGCTCGGCTGGCTGATCCTTAAGGAAAGGCTGGGGTGGGTAAAGGTGAGCGGGATAGCGCTGGCCGCCGTGGGCGTGCTGTTGGTGGTAAGCAAGGGCGATTTTGGGGCGTTATTCGCAGGCAGATTTGGCGCTCAGGGGGATTTTTTGATCCTGATCAGCGCCCCTAACTGGGCGATTTTTTCGGTACTCTCGAGAAGCGGACTGCAATCCCACCCGGCTGCACGCATGATGTTTTATGTGATGGTCCTGGGCTGGCTTCTTACTTCGCTGCTCTACTTCGCCGGCCCAGGGTTCGGCGAAATTTCTCAGCTGACGCCAGCCGGCTGGCTCGGGATAGGCTTTCTCGGGGTTATCTGCTCAGGGCTGGCGTATATTGCCTGGTACGATGCGTTGCAAGCCCTGCCTGCTTCCCAGGTTGGCGCCTTTCTCTATCTTGAACCCCTGGTTGCCGTGATCGTTGCTGCGATTGTATTGAATGAGCGGCTGCTGTGGGCATCCTTGTTCGGCGGAGGAATTATCTTATTAGGAGTTTGGATGGTTCAACGGACGGGTCATTAACCCCGATTGGACAACAACCTGACTGATCGATAATTTTGATGATAGGATGATTGCGGCTGGTTGGTTAATCCTCAAAGCGCGGTTTGCTGATGTGGGACAAAAACTCGCTACGCAGGACCTGATCCTCTTTGAATGCTCCCAGCATTTTCCGGGTCGTCATATTGGCCTCGGCTTTCTTCACCCCGCGCATCATAGCGCACATGTGGGCGCCTTCCACTACAACGGCAACGCCTTGCGGGTTAAGTACCTCCTGAAGCAGGTCGGCAATCTGGACAGTCATGCGCTCCTGGACCTGTAAACGACGGGCATACATCTCAACCATCCGCGGAATCTTGCTCAAACCGATAACTTTGCCCCTGGGGATATAGGCCACGTGGGCGCGTCCATAAAAAGGGAGCATATGGTGCTCACACATACTGTAAAACTCGATATCCTTGACCAGGACCATTTCGTCGTAATCAACCTCAAACAAAGCGCCGTTAATCAGATCGATGGGATCCATATGATAACCGGCGGTGATCTCAGAAAACATTCGAGCGACTCGATCGGGAGTCTTAAGCAGTCCATCCCGTTCTGGGATCTCGCCAATCTCAGATAGAATCGTCCGCACGGCCGAATGAATTCCAGTTTCTTCTACTTCTTGTTCGTTTTCTTCCGAGACAAATATCTCCTCAATGGGTTCAGCATACTTGGTTAGAAAAAATTGTGAAGCCATAACTAACTTTCCTTTTTTACGTGTATTGAGATAACGGGCTTATGAACCCAAGGTACTGGCGGATACGATTGTTTTTTCTGGATAATCTGCTGAGGCTAAAGACGCAGGTTTATGAAGAAATCTTACGGTAACCGTAATGTTTTTCAACCCGGTCCGAAGCAGCGTTGGCGAAAGAGTTGGAAAGATGGGCAGTAGTATAATAATTCTTCAATAATACAAATCACTGCAAAATTTACTTAATGGAGAAGGAATCATGCCGCAATTAGGCAAATCTGTCCAGCGCATCGATGCTGTTGGGAAAGTAACCGGACAAACTTTGTATCCGGGAGATATCAATCTACCGAATCAGGCGATGATGAAGATCCTGTTCGCGAACCGCCCACACGCCATTGTCAATAGGATCG